>NZ_JAMYMR010000033.1:0-66636 GCF_040318635.1 Mesorhizobium sp. M1066 | reverse complement strand
GCGCGAGCACAAGAAGCTCGCTCTACGCCAAGCCGCATGACCAGCTTCATGATCGCCCATTTTGCAGAACTTGACGCACACAACCTAATTGTTCTTTCTTTGGCACCGAAAAGACAGGCGACTAGCCTGGGTCGGCGCCAACGGAAGTCTCCCTCCCCCTTGTGGGGAGGGGTTAGGGGTGGGGGTCCGTGCCGGGCAGACATCTCAAGAATTCCACGTGCGATAGCCCTGCCCACAAGGGGAGGGTGAGCGCAGCTACTGCCGCTTGTATTCCCGCACCGGCGACTTGGTGTCGTCGGTGTAGGTGACCTGCACCGACATCGATTTCACGCTGTCGGCGACCTTGAAATAGGGCTGGTAGTCGTAGGGGATGGCGTAAGGGTCCTTCTTGTCGCAAGGCGGCATCTTGATCTCCTTGTCGAGTGCCGCGCCGTTCAGGCTGTAATGCACCTGTTTGATGGCGCAGCGGTAGGACAGCATCTGGGTGAAATAGACTAGCCCATGGTTGCCGCTGGCATCGAAGGCGATCCACGAGGTCCAGAACTGGTCGAGGATCTGCTTGTTGCCTTGCTGAAGGGCGGTCTCCGGGTCGAAGCGGATGTCGAACGGGCCGGTCTCGCGGCCCCTGATGTCGAGATATTTGATGGCGATGACGCCGGCCACGGTGCTGTCGGGCATCTCGAAGCTCGGATTGGCCATCGGCTTGCCGGTCGTCTGGTCGTTCATCGCCAGGAAACCGGTGTCGGTGAACGGGCCGCTGTCGCCCATGCGCCAGGAGATGGCGGTCGCCGGCTCCGGCAGCGAGATGGTCATCGACCAGCCCTGGTTGGAGCGCATCGGCGTCAGCGAAGGCACGAAGCGGGCGGGATCGAGCACGTCGCCGAGCGCTGCCAGCCGGCTGCGGCTGCGGTCCAGCCAGTCGGCCAACTGCGTCTGGTCGACGAAATATTTGAGCAGCCCGCCATCCTTCTCGTAGGACGTGAACTTGGTCAGCGCCTTGGCCTCGTTGCGCTTGTCGGCCAGCGTCTGGGCGCCGAGCCGGTCTTCCGAAAACTCCTGCGCCAGCAGGAAATAGGCCGGCGCGAAATCTGGATTGGCTGATATGAAGGCGTTGAGCTTGTCGAGACGCTGGACGTCATCGAACTGCTGGATATGCACCAGCTTGATCGACAGCGCCTTGCCCTTGTCGGCAAGCGCGCCGAACACCTCGCGCGCGCCGGCCTTGCCGTCCTGCACCCGAAGCAGCGTGGCAAAGCGCGTGTAGGGATCGATGGCGTCGACGTCGAAGCCGGCAAAGGCGAGGTAGGAGCGCCGCGCGTTGAGCATGTCGCCGGACAGCTCGTAGACGCGGGCATTGTGGTAGAACTCGTCCGGCCGCTTCGGCTCGGCAATCGCCCCGCCCTGTGCCGCCAAGGCGGCAAAGCCCTTGGCTATTGCGTCGATCGAGGCCGCGATCTGCTGCGTCGTCGCCTGCAGCTTCTCGGTCTGGGCGTGCTGCTGCGCCTGGCCGGCGGCCAGCGTCTCGGTCTGCTTCTTCACCTCGTCGGTGGTCTTCTGCACTTCCGCCGTCTGCTGCGTCTGCTGCTGCTGGGCGTTAGCGATCTCGTCGGTCGTCTTCACCACCGTGTCGGTCGATTGCTTGACCTCTTCGACCGTCTTCTGCGTCTGCGTAACGGTCTGCTCGATCTTGGCCACTTTTTCGGAAACGATGCCGATCGATTTCTGCAGTTCGGCGATGGCCGGCACCAGGCTGGCGATCACCCCGTTCTGGGCGTTGGTCTGCTGTTGCAGGCCGTAGACGCCGCCGGCAACGGCCGCTGCTGTTGTGGCGAAGATCAAGGCCGGCAGCGCCTTTGCCGCCAGCACCAGCCTGAGCACGATGGCGATGGCGATGATGATTGCGGCGATAGCGGCGACCAGCGCGATATAAGCGGCGAACGGCGCCAGCGGATTGAGGATGTCGGAGGCAGCACCCCCGATAAAGGCGACGCTGCCGGCCCATTTGCCGGTGCGGCTGAGCGATGCCCTGATAAGCGAGGGCGCTGCGCCCCCGGCCCCGATATTCGTCATGCCAAGCCCCCAAGCCCTCGGATACCACGCCCCTTCCCAAGGGAAACGCGGCCTTGGCAAGGAAAGACACGGGAAAACCGGCGTTTTCGGGGCGGCTTCGCAGGCTTGGGTTCCTCGCCCCCGAGGCGGAGCAATCGCATATGGGAAGCGGAGGCTTTCGCTCTACGAATACCCCCACCCCTAACCCCTCCCCACAAGGGGGAGGGAGATTTCTGTAGGCGCTGATCTCGGCAACTGTCGATATCTCGACGTCCAAGACGAATAAGAGCGCGCGGCAGCATCCCCTCCCCCTTGTGGGGAGGGTTAGGGTGGGGGTCCATCTTCGCAAAAATCCGTATGCGATTGCCCTGCGCTGTGCAGGGGCGAGGAACCAAGTTGTGCGAGGCCTCGACAATCCTGGGACTGTCAGCCATTAACCAAATGGACGCATCACTTGCGTTACGTTAGCTTCGCCTCATCTCAGCAACAGCCGACCCCAGAACAGTCCTGCCCTTGTCCAACCTCCTTCTGCTCATCCAGAGAGTTTTTGCGGCACTCGTCCTGCTGGTGCTGCTTGCCGGCTGCTCGACCACGACGCCGCCCGACAGCGTGCTGGCCGTGCCGGCGCCGGCGCAAAAATATGCGGCCATCGTCGTTGACGCCAGGACCGGCAAGCAGCTGTTCGAGGTCAGCTCGACGGCGCAGCGCTACCCGGCCTCACTGACCAAGATGATGACGCTGTACCTTTTGTTCGAAGCGCTGGACTCCGGCCGCGTCACCAAGCAGACGCAGATCCCGGTTTCGGACCATGCCGCCTCGCAGCCGCCGACCAAGATGCGCTTCCGGCGCGGCGAGAGCATCGATGTCGATTCGGCGATCCGCGCCATCGTCGTCAAATCGGCCAACGACGTGGCGGTCGCGGTCGGCGAATATCTCGGCGGCTCGGAGGACCAGTTCGCTGCCATGATGACATCCAGGGCGCGCCAGCTCGGCATGACCAGCACCACCTTCCGCAACGCGTCGGGCCTGCCCGACGATGGCCAGATGACGACGGCGCGCGACATGGCGGTGCTCGGCATGGCGCTGCGTCAGCGCTTTCCCCAGCAGTTCCACTATTTCTCCGAAAGCGACTTCATGTTCCGCGGCCGGCTGGTGCGCGGCCACAACGACATGCTCGGCCGCGTGCGCGGCGTCGACGGCATCAAGACCGGCTACATCAGGGCCTCGGGCTTCAACATCGTCACCTCCTACAACGCCGACGGCCGCAATTTGATCGTCGTGGTGATGGGCGCCGACTCAGCCCGCCAGCGCAACGACCATGTCGAAGCGCTGATCCAGCGGAGCCTGTCGCCGACCATGGACGGCGCCAAGACCAGGCTGATGTTCGCCGAGCAGTAGTGGCCGCGGCGCGGTTCGCGTCTGGGCGCGCGGTGACGGATAGGAATTTGTTCTTGACTGGTGAGGGCAGCTACGCTACTGTTTTGGGTAGGGTGCTGAGTCGCGCCAATTGATCCACTGGAAACGTGACCCGCCCGCAAAGGCGGGTTTTTTGTTGCCGCCGTCCCGTCGCCTTCTCCGGCAGCCCTGGTTCCATTTGGCGGAGACATCCATCGCTTCGTCATCCTAGGGCGAAGCAAGGAGCGAAGCGACGCGGCGCAGACCCTAGGATCCATGCCGGACTCCAAGGCCCCGCAGCGGTGCTGAATTCGGCTCCGCTGCATTCTCCGGCCAAGGTCGCGGCATGGATCCGCGGGTCTACGCGTCTGCTTCGCTCCCGCTCCGCCCGTGGATGACGTTGTTGAGGCTTCGGCCAATTTCGAAACGTCTCCACCCGCCCTGAAGGGCGAGCCGCCAGCAGCCACATCGCCTTCTCCGATCAAAACCACTTGTCCGGCCTGCGAAATCCGTGCCCGGCGCTGGCTATGCGCCGCCACCTCTGTCTATCGTCGCCCAGCATCAGGAGCCCACCATGAGCACCGTCCCCAAAACACCCGAGCAACCGGCCGACAATCAGAACGACAGCGGCGGCGAATATTTCGAGGCGCCGATCGTTGGCGAGCTGGAGGCCGATCCGGTATCGGACGAGCATTTAGAGACGCCCGAAGTGCCGGACTCCGAACCCGCGGGCCCCGGCGCCCACCGCGGCAAGCCCAAGAAAAAACCGTCGGCGATATCGGGCCGCAAATTCCGCAAGCGCGATCTGGTGCGCATCGACACGCTGCGCCCGAGCCTCGCCGACCGCATCCGGTCGGACCATCCCGACCTGCCGGCCGGCGCCCGCATCAGCCGCGCCGAGCTCGGCCGCTACCGCATGCGTTACATGGAGGAGCTGCTCCAGCAGGAGCACGGCGAATTCTCCGAGCTCGACCGCCAGGTGGTCGAATCGATCGCCAGGCAAGACACGATTTCCGAAAACTCGGAGGAGGAGTTCGAGGAGCACCGGACCTTTGCCGACCGCGTCTCCGACAACATGGCTTCCTTTGGCGGCAGCTGGTGGTTCCTGATCTCGTTTGGCAGCGTGCTTCTGGTGTGGATCGGCATCAACCTGATCGCCGGCATGGCGGGCGCCTTCGACCCCTACCCCTTCATCCTGCTCAACCTCTTGCTCTCCTGCATTGCCGCCATCCAGGCGCCGATCATCATGATGAGCCAGAGGCGGCAGGAGTCCAAGGACCGCCTGCGCTCCTTCAACGACTACCGCGTCAACCTCAAGGCCGAGCTGGAAGTGCGCCATCTGCACGAAAAGCTCGACTACCTCATCTCGCGCCAATGGACCCGCCTGGCCGAAATGCAGCAGATGCAGCTGGATGCGATGCACGAACTGACCGGCGCGAAGAAGGCGAAGCGGGCCGTGCGCGGGCGGCGGACGGTGAAGAGTGGGGCGGGGTGAGTAGTGGTCCGCGCAGCGGACGAAAAGCCAATTGCTTGGCTTTTCGAACTACGAACGCCCTGAGCCTGCGAAGGGCTGGATGGGCCGCAGCCTTGACGCACCGAGCCAAGTCGCTGCGCCAATCTCCAATTGCCCGTTGAAGCCTGCGCCTGCTTCCGCTAAGAAGCCGTGACTTGCCGGTTCACCGGCTGGTTCGTTTTCCGGTTCCCGGAAAGCACCCGTAGCTCAGCTGGATAGAGCGCTGCCCTCCGAAGGCAGAGGTCACAGGTTCGAATCCTGTCGGGTGCGCCAAATGACCATGTCGAATCATCGCCGAAGATGTCGCCTTAGGCTTGGGAATTCATGCGCCGCATCTTTCCCAATTAGATCGATGGCCCACAGGAGATGTCCGCTGCCAATGGGCATGCGCGCGCTTCTGAGGGCTGAGGCAACGGCATCGCTTAAAGTCTGGCGTCCCAACGCCTGCTCGACCTTCGGATGGGCGAGAACGTCGCACGTATCGCCGAACACAATGCGCGGATATAGCTCTGCGCAGATCCTGCGCCCTTTGCGCTCATCAATAATAGCGATATGTCCGCTGCCGTAGGCTGCGGCAATTGTTGCTGCCTCGCCGTCATCAAGGGTCGAGTTGCCGGGGCCGACTACCAGTCGCTCGAATTCGAGTTCGTCGGATTCACTAATGCCGATGACCGAGATCACGCCACTAACTATCAGTGCTTCCGTGAGGGCTCGATCCGGCCGGCCGGTACGGGTATCTTCACGCAGTTCATCGAGCACGATGTCCGTGATCAGGATATCATTCGGGACGGCGCGCAGGATCGTCTCTGCGCTACCCGATGCGTTCAAATTAATCGCGACGCTTGCATCAAGGATAATCGGTTCAGAGCGATTAATCAGGCAGGACAGCCCCATCGGCCTCGCTCCCTTCGATCTCAAGCCCTTCAAACATCCGACGCAGTTCGAGCCTGTCGATGTGGAGCATCCTCGCCAGTTGTCCTTCGCTTAGCAATTCGCGGCGCCAAGCTTCACCCGCCAGAAGTGCGAGACGCAACGTGGTCGGCCGATCTGCTTCGCCCTTATGATTGTCCGATGCAGGCAGGTCACCGAGCACCTGTCTTGCCTGGTCATCCGTGATGTTTCCGTTGGCGACGAACCAGTCCCACGTTCCGGTCTTCGTCAGTTTCAAATCCTCAAGTCGCCGAGCCATCGCCTCGCGGGAAACTCCAAAAACATGTGCGAGAATAATGATGTGTCGCCGCGTGAGTTTGTCCGCTCCAGCGACAATCTCATTGAACTTTTGCATGACGGCTCGCGCGGGCGTCAGGAATGCAATGGCAAAGGCCGTCGCATACCTTTCCTCGCGCGAGTTGGTCGTCTGCTCCTCTTCCAACACCTCCGGGCTTCGACGCGTCGACACCAGATGGCCAAGCTCATGTGCTGCGGTTTGTGTCCGCCGCTCCCTGGGATGATTTGCGTTAAGAAGGATACACGCGCCCAGCTGATCATCGTAAGCGAAGAGACCCGAGATCGGCCCTTTGAGTCTACGGATGTAAACGCGCACACCGAGCTCAATCTCCAGCAGCGTGATAATGTCCGAGATCGGTGATAATCCGAGGCCGAGCCATTGCCTTAGTTCGAGCGCGTCTTGCTCCGCCTGCGCACGAACGTCGCCAGGCATGATCTGGCGCTCGGGAGGATAGTTGTAGGTCCGCTTCATCCCCAGCAATTGCTCAAGCTCCACCTCCGCCTGCGCCAGGCCGGCAAGCTTCTGGACGGCTTGTTCAATGGCGTCGTCGATCCGCTGAAATTGCTTGCGGAATTTCGGTGCGAGATTTGACTGAATGGCTTCCTGCCGAAGAAGCTCATTGACTGACGTGCGATAGATCTTGGCGAAGGTGCGAAGTTCGTCCATTCGCACTTTGCGCTGGCCCTGTTCAATCGCAATAAGCGTGGTTCGCGCGAGACTCGCGTCAGCTGCTGCCTCCGCTTGCTTGATGCCCGCCTTCTCGCGTGCCTGCCGAAGACGTTCGCCAATGGCCGCCTGCGAGAGGCTAACCGTAGCGTCGCTCATTGTCCGCGTCCTGCAAAGCCGGCGACAAATGAGTTTGGTCCCAAAGAAGTCATGTAGTCGGTCCACTCTTTTTCGTGTTGGGAAAGCAACCGGTCGAGATTTTCTCGAACGGTGTTCTCCGAGATACCCAATGCTTGCGCGAGCTGGAAAGTCGCCAGCCCCAGCGTCTGTTCGGCCAGCCGCGATTGACGAAGGCTGGAGAGATGCTCGAGGTGCAGCGTGCCCGCAATGGCATATTCACGCTGCGCCTTGCTGCTAGCTTGCCTATACCCCGTTGCCGCAGCGGCCTGAAACTCAGGCGCACCAAGATTGTCCCAGATATAGGTGCCGTCGTTCTCTTTCAGGCCCGCATAGTGAATGCTCATTCGTCGCAGCATGCAGGCTGCGCATATTCCACATTGCCGGCGATGGTCATCGACCGACGCATGGCGGTTATCCTGCCAGCATGACCGTGTCGCCGCCCATTCCATCGGACGATCGGCAGATGCATACGCGCTTAAAGTCTCGCCCTTGGTGAACCACAAACGGGGGAATTCATAGCGAACATCGTAACCCAGAAGTGCCTTCAGCAATGCACTCATCCGCACCGTGAAAAGTGGGTGATTTCTGTAGTCTTCGTAAGCCTGGCCTGGGACAACGAGGACGGGGCCAAGTGCACCTTGACCACTTTCGGGCACGATCACCTGCGGTGCCTTCGCCAGATAGGCAGCGATACCACTTAGCATCCCAAACTTGAATCCGCGTGAGCGCGCGGTGGATTCGGCAAAACGGCTGGCGCTGACGATCTTGTATGGCACAGCCGTGAAAGGCGCATTCCGCCCACTCTCGGTTTTGGGCTGGTCGGCCGTCTTTGATCCAAGCCGAACCCGAACAATCTGGTCGCCTAGCTCCTTGTCCATCAGCGCACTGACCGCGCGCGAATCGAGGCCATCACTGAAAGGCATTACAGCCTGAACATTCGTTGGCAGAAAGAGCTGCGATTGCGGCGGCGGAGGTGCCTCGCTTTTGCGCCTATAGACAGTGATGTCCCATCGGTCACCAGTCAGTAGTTCGACCGCATCGTGGAGTGATGCAAGGACAGCATCATTCCATTTGTCTGGTTCGTGTACCGGTAGATGCAATCTAAATGAACGCCCCCACAGCCGCTTGGATCGGCGCAAGGTTCTATCGCAAAACTCTATAGCTGCTGCGAGCAGAAGTGCGTCATAGACCATGGGCTCCCAGGCCACGAAGAAATAGGATGCGAGCGCGTGCGTGTTGAAGTTGAGATGCGTGCCGAGTTGACATTTGAGCCAGTCGCGGCGCGCGGATGCTCCGACCTCAACAACATGGACCTGAAGCGAAGGCAGCTCGTGTGCATTGGCATCAGTCATCACAGCGCCACCCCGTCGTCGAGACCCTGATGTCGGACTGGCCGTGCCGGCGTGACGACCGGTGATTGTCCAGTCAGCTCGCGGGCAAGCGCGTTGAAATTGTATTGCGACATCACGTTGTCTAGACGGTAACCAACATTTGCGGCACGCCACGCGGTGCTCTCCCGCGCATAATGCTCTTCGATCTGGTATCGGCCTTTGCCCGTCTGAGCCTTCAGCGCATTTGCCGTTCCTTCGCACACGGCATCCGGTCCGAACCCGCCCCGTGAGAGTTCGCGGATGATATGATCGATGACCATTCGGCGAAGCGGATAGCCGCCGACCATTTCGCGGCGGAGAGTTTCAAGTCCCGCAACTTTCTCACTGTCAAAAATTGATGCTTGACGATCCGTTCCGACAAAACTTTGGACAGCCCGCATCAACTCGTCGCATTTCTCTTCCTTCCAATCATCCTTCAGCGCAGGCCCTACCGCTTCACATACCTCATCGATGTCAAATGCGGTTTTATCTGCGCGTTCCGCCAATTGGCGCCATTTAGGCCTCCGGGGCAGACTTCTATGTGGTCCATCACTCATTGGCGATTCTCCATGTCAGAAATAAATCATAAAATACCTGACAATGTCAAATTCAAGCGTCGGGAATGGTCGGTGCGGTAGATGACGGAAGAGTTCATTGAGCTTGGATGCGCGTCGTCATCCGGAGCGTGGCCCTATGTTATCGATGCCTTTCGAGTCTGCAGAACGCGAGTGTGCTTGCTGGCCGTGACGAAATAGTTGATATAGAAGAATAATTCTCGGTGGCCGCAGTTGGCAACGTGCGATCCCCAGATACTCTCAGGCGCTAGACGCAAATTCTCAGCCCTATTCCTCTCTTGGAAATGATCGAGATAATGTTAGCTGAAACCAACCAGATAGTTATTTGGATAACTGCTCTTACCGGCGTAGGTGTAGCGCTCGTCGGAGGGGTAGCAGGTTACCTAACGGCAGGATGGCGCTTTCGAGAGGTTAAGCTTTCATACGATCAGAAGACTCGCGACAACTATCTGGAAAACGCAAGAAAAGTTGCCTCAGAAGTGTATGTTCCGCTTGCGGTGGCTACCTCTGCGCTTACCAGAGCCTATTCCGATTTTCGCGTCCATATTAACTTCGAAGGCGTGCCAACCCCGCCGGGTGCAACAAATCACTTCAAGGGCGCATGCCGAAATTACGAGAAAACGTTAACGGGTCTTATTGATCGCGGCGCCACGGCCTATTTAACACTGTCCCTCGAAGAGGAGTTGACCTCGTTCTCAACATTCCTTCGCGAATCGATTCCCGCCAAATCGACCATAAATAGGCTTACTCTCGTCCCCCAATTCTACGGCGTGGCCGATACTGTCGTATATCGCAGTGAGAATAGCTGGGCGTTCCGATGGTCGCCGCTATTGGTTGCACTGGTTCAGATGGTGCCAATTGGCGGCGTCAGGCTTCGCGCTGTTCGAGAAACACTTTGCGCGCCGCTAGACTCCAAGGATTTTGAGAGACGTTTCCAAGTATCAACACTTACCATAAGCGCTTTGATAAAGGAGGTTACTTTGGGATCGCGGTCTTCGCCAAAAATCTAAGCGCTAGCTCTCAAGCCACGGCTGCCCCTTTCAAGTCCGGCTCTTCCGCATACACAGCAATGGCAGAGAAACCGTGTCGTCATGAATGCGACCCCTGGCGATGGAATGAGCTTAGTCGACGCGTGGCTGAAGCGGCTGGATGGGCGGATGCAGGGTGCCAAGCATTTCGCTCCTATCGCACCCACACCCCCCTTACACTCTCCCGCTCCACCAGCGGACACTCCAGCTTCGTAATCGGATACCGCCCCCGTCCAGGAGCCGCCGGCGCCTCCAGCTGTTCGATCGCCCATTGGCCCATCGCCATGTGCGGCAGGATCGAGGTTGTCAGCGGCGGGAACAGATGCCGGGCGATTTCCTCGTCGTCGTAGCCGACGACGGAAATATCCCCAGGGATGTGCAGGCCGGCTTCCTTCAGCGCTTCGTAGCAGCCGATCGCGGTGCGGTCGTTCTGGCAGAAGATGGCGGTGGGCTTATCCCTGAGCGCCAAGAGCTTGACGGTCGCGGCGTAGCCGGCGCTGGCCGACCAGTCGCCCTCGACCACCAATTCGCCGTCGAACGGGATGTCGGCGGTGGCGAGCGCGCGGCGATAGCCCTTCAGCCGGTCCTGTGCCGCCTGCATCCACGGCTCGCCGGTGATGGTGGCGATGCGGCGGTGGCCGTGGCTGATCAGATGGCGGGTCGAGCTCTGGCCGCCGGCGATCTCGCTCGGCACCACGGCCGGGAAGGCATAGTCCGCCGTGTAGCAGTTGAGCAGGATCACCGGGATGTCGAGGCCGTAGAGATAGTCGGGCGCGGTGATCTCGCGGGTGAAGATGGTCATGTAGATCAGCGCCGAAATGCCCCGCTTGGTGAGCGCGGCGATGGCGCGGGGTTCCATGACGGAATCGCCCAGCGTCTGCGCCACCAGAAGCACGTTGCCGGCATTCCACGAGGCCTGGCGCGCGCCCTCGATGGCGACCACGGCTTCCGGGCTGGTGGCGAGCTGGTCGACGGCAAAGCCGATCACCCCGTCGAGTCCTTCGAAGGCGGGCCCCTCGAAGGCAGGCAACGCCGGGTGAAGGGCCTCGAAAGCGGGCGCGGCGTAGCCAAGCGTCCGCGCGGCTTCGATCACCCGTTCGCGGGTCTGCTGCGACAGCTTGATCCCCGGCGAATTGTTGAGCACGAAGGAAACGGTCGCCTGCGAGCAGCCGGCCGCCCTGGCGATATCGATCATGGTGACGCGGCCCTTGGCGCCCTTGGCCGGCGCCTTGCGCCGCCTCGCCGTGTCGCTGGCCCGATCCGTCGTCTCGCTCATGGCAAATCCCAGTCTGGCTGGCCGGTCAGGCCGGCAAGATGGCGTGACGCTGTCGATTTATAGAGATATCGTCAAGTCATTTATAACTATTAGTATGCCGGAGGTCCATCCGCCATGGACCTTCATACAGGCCAAAGCTCAAATCACAATAGGCTTGGGCCGCGGGTCAGCGGTGGCCACGGCTCGGCGGCGGATACGCCTGGAAATCGCCGGCATTGGCTCGGAACTAATACTGTTTACTAATACAAAAATGCGCTGTACCGTCGATCGTCGCGTCCGGCCCGGTTGGTCCGGGGCGGCGGGAGAGTACGAAAAATGGCCCGATGGCGAGCGGATCCTACCTCCGCAAGCTTTGTCTCGGATATGTGATATGTCAGACAAATCGGACTATTTACGAACGAAGGATGAGTCTCTAAGGTCCATGATCGTGGCTGGAAGGACGCCATTCTTTCTGTGCCGGGAACCCTTTGAGGAGGAGGGCGTCCACGCTGCAAACGGCAAGTCAGGTCAGTGCAAGATCGGCCGGTCCAACGACTGAGCCAAACGGGAGGTTGAACATGAAATCCTTGATACGCAATGCATCCGTAGCCGCGGCCGCGCTGCTGCTTGGCCTGTCGGCCACGGCAATCGCGCGCGCCCAAGACAAGCCGACGCTGGCCTTCGTCGTCAACGGCGCTTCCGATTTCTGGAAGGCCGCCGAAGCCGGCGTCAAGAAGGCGCAAGGCGAACTGCCGGACTACAATCTCGAACTCAAATATCCCGAGCAGTCCTCGGTCGCCATCCAGCAGCGGCTGATGGACGATTTGGTGACCGCCGGCGTCAAGGGCATCATGGTCTCGGCCGTCGATCCCAAGACCTCGACCGATGGGTTGAACAAGATCGCTTCGGAAACCGCGCTGTTCACCACCGACTCGGACGCCCCGCAGACCAAGCGCGTCGCCTATATCGGCTCGTCCAACGTCGATGCCGGCAAGCAGGCGGCCGAAATCGCCAAGAAGGCGATGCCCGATGGCGGAAAATGCCTCGGCTTCGTCGGCCTGCTCGGCGCCGACAATGCCAAGGAGCGCATCCAGGGCATGAAGGATGGCCTCGCCGGCACCAAGATCGAGCTGATCGACGTGCGCGGCGACGACATCGACCAGGCGCGCGCCAAGAAAAACGTCGAGGACGCGCTGGTTGCCAGCCCCGACGTCACCTGCATGGTCGGCTTCTACTCCTACAACACGCCGCGCATCTATGAAGCGCTGCGCGACGCCGGCAAGCTCGGCTCGATCACCGTCGTCGGCTTCGATGACGATCCGATCACGCTGGGCGGCGTCAAGGAAGGCACCATTGCCGCCACCGTCGTGCAGCAGCCCTTCGAATGGGCCTATCAGGGCATGAAGCTGATGGCTGCCTATCTCAAGGGCGACAAGTCGGGCATCCCGGAAGGCAACCTCATCATCATCCCGACCAAGATCATCGGCAAGGATGACGTCGACGCCTACGCCGCCAACCTGAAGGCGATGGCCGGAAACTGATCGTCGGCGGCGCTGCCCCTCATCCGCCTGCCGGCACCTTCTCCCCGTATAGTGACGGGGAGAAGGGATGCGCTCCAACGCTGGCAATCCCCCTCTCCCCGTTCTTCACGGGGAGAGGGTAAGGGTGAGGGGCAGCGCCAACGCCTCGCTTTTTATTGACGGGTTCGATCAGGCCAGTCAGTCTGCGAGATCGCCAATCGCTGTCAGGCATGATGAATTATTCCGACACATCCATCGCAGCAACGACGCCGTTCCTCAGCCTCGAGAACGTGCGCAAGACCTATCCGGGCGTCGTCGCGCTGGACGGGTTTTCCATGGAGGTCAGGCCGGGCGAGGTCATCGGCCTCGTCGGTGAAAACGGCGCCGGCAAATCGACCTTGATGAAGATCCTCGGCGGCGTCACCAAGCCGGACAGCGGCACGATCACCGTCGACGGCACCGCGCATGACAGGCTCTCCGTCGAAGCCAGTCTGGGTTCGGGCATCGCCTTCGTCCACCAGGAACTCAACCTGTTCGAAAATCTCGATGTCGCCGCCAACATCTTCTTCGGCCGCGAGCCGTTGCGCGCCGGGCCGCTCAGGCTCGTCGACCGCGCAAAACTGCGCACCATGGTGGCGCCGCTGTTGAAGCGCGTCGGCGCCAATTTTTCCGCCGACACACCGGTCGCGACCCTGTCTCTGGCCCAGCAGCAGATGGTCGAGATCGCCAAGGCGCTGTCGATCGAGGCGCGGCTGGTCATCCTCGACGAGCCGACATCGAGCCTGCCGCTCGCCGAGACCGACAAATTGCTCGACGTCATCAAGGCGCTGAAGGCCGACGGCATCAGCGTCATCTTCATTTCGCACCGCCTGCACGAGGTCGAGCGCGTCGCCGACCGCGTCGTCGTGCTGCGCGACGGCATGCTGGCCGGCACCTTGCCGAAGAGCGACATCGGCCACGACCAGATGGTCAAGCTGATGATCGGCCGCATGCTGAAGGAGCGCGAGAAAGCCTCGGAGGCGGCGCGTGCGCCCGGCGCCACGG
Organism: Mesorhizobium sp. M1066; assembly: GCF_040318635.1. Taxonomy (NCBI): domain Bacteria; kingdom Pseudomonadati; phylum Pseudomonadota; class Alphaproteobacteria; order Hyphomicrobiales; family Phyllobacteriaceae; genus Mesorhizobium; species Mesorhizobium sp. M1066. The sequence goes on along the minus strand of NZ_JAMYMR010000033.1, from coordinate 52,813 downwards.
CGCTTGCGGCCAAGGCCATCCGCACCCCTGCCTATCCCGGCCGCCCGGTCGATCTCGACGTCAGGCGCGGCGAAATCCTCGGTCTTGCCGGGCTCGTCGGTTCCGGCCGCACCGAGCTGGCGCGGGTGTTCTTCGGCATCGACGGCAGCCTTGGCGGCACGCTCGAGCTCGACGGCAAGCCGCTTGCGCTGGCTTCCGCGGCCGACGCCGTCGCGCATGGCATCTTCCTGGTGCCGGAAGACCGCAAGCTCACCGGCATCCTGCTCGACCTGTCGATCGCGCAGAACATTTCGCTGCCCAATCTGCCGGCGCATGCGCGCCGCTCCCTGGTGTCCTCAAGCGCCGAGACCGCCACCGCCGAGAAGCAGAAGAAAGATCTCGGCATCAAGGCGCCTTCGGTGCAGACGCGCACCGGCACGCTGTCGGGCGGCAACCAGCAGAAGGTCGTGCTCGGCAAGTGGCTGGCCATGAATCCGAAGGTGATGATCCTCGACGAGCCGACGCGCGGCATCGACATCGGTGCCAAGGCGGAAATCTATGGCCTGATGCGCGCATTGGCCGATGCCGGCGTCGCTGTGCTGATGATCTCGTCGGACATGGAAGAGGTGATCGGCGTGTCCGACCGCATCGCCGTCATGCATGAGGGCCAGATCTCCGGCATTCTCGACAAGGACCGGTTCAGCCAGGAAAACGTGCTGCTGCTGGCGGTGGGCAAGCAGCCGAAGTAGTTCTTGCCACGGGGCCGCGCAAACGCGATCCGCTCAGGCAGGCATTGGGGAGAAGACGATGAGCAAGAAAGATCTCGGCCTGCTGATCCTGATCCTGGTGGTCGGGGCGATCGTTGCGATCATCAATCCGCGCTTCCTGTTGCCGATCAACCTCGCCAACACCTCGAACCTGATCGGCCTGTTCGGTATCCTGTCGATCGGCCAGGCCTTCGTCATCATCACCGGCGGCATCGAACTGTCGGTCGGCTCGGTGGTCGCGCTGCTGGGCACGCTGTTCATCGACTTCATCGCCGTGCGTGGCATGGGATGGCCGGTCGCCTTCGTGCTCATCCTGGTGCTTGGCGCCATCATCGGCCTGGCACATGGCTGGCTGATCACAAGACTGAAATTGCAGCCTTTCGTCGTCACCCTGTGCGGCCTTTTGATCTACCGCGGCGTCGCCCGCTTCTACACTGGCGACGGCACGGCGGGTTTTGCGTTCGGCCAGAACTTTCCCGACCTCGAATTCCTGACCGCCGGGCGCTCATACGGCGTGCCGAACAGCTTCATCGCGCTGATCGTCATCTCAATAGTCATGTGGGTGGTGCTGCACCGCTCGGTGTTCGGCCGCTATCTCTACGCCATCGGCAAGAACGAGGAGGCGGCGAAATATTCCGGCATCCGCACCGGCCGCGTCGTCATCGCCGCCTACGTCATCTGCGGCGTGCTGACGGCGCTGTCGGCGATCTATTTCGCCATGTACACGCGCTCGATCTCGCCGGCCAGCCACGGCCAGTTCTACGAACTCTACGCCATCGCCGCCGCCGTGCTCGGCGGCTTTTCGCTGCGCGGCGGCGAAGGCTCGCTGATCGGCGTCATCCTGGGCACGGTGCTGCTGCAGGAGCTGCAGAACCTCGTCAATCTGCTCGGCATTCCCTCCTCCCTCAACTTCGCGGTGATGGGCGGCGTCATCCTCATCGGCGTGCTGGTCGACCAGCAATGGGGCGTGTTCCGGGCAAGGCGGCTGATGGTCGACGCCACCCGCAAAAGCGCTGCCGGCGCGGCCGCGGAATAACCGCCTGCCGCGACACAATTGCTTGTCCGTGCTTTGAGATTATTATAATAGCATAACCCGAACTGGTCGGGGGCGAACGAGACATGCGCTGCGATTTGCGAGGCAAGGTGGCGCTGGTCACGGGAGCCGCGGGGGCGATAGGCAGTTCCATCGCCAAACGCCTGTCCGACAATGGCGCCGCGGTCGTTGTCGCCGACATCAACAGCGACGGTGCGGACCAGGTCGCCGCCGGTTTGAACGATGCGATGGCCTGCACCGCCGACATCCGCGATGCCGCCTCGGTCGACAGCGCGATCGCCGCCATCATGGACCGCTACGGCCGCCTCGACATCCTCGTCAACAATGCCGGCGTCAACACGCTGGCGCATCGTGTCACCATCGATGAGTTCCCGGCCGAGGAATGGGATCGCATCACCGGCATTGATCTCGACGGTCTCTACATCATGAGCCGCGCGGCATTGGCGCCGATGCTCGCCGCCGGCAAGGGCGGGCGCATCGTCAACATCGCCTCGGTCGTCGGCCTTGCCGCCATGCGGCTGCAAAGCCCGTTCGTCGCCGCCAAGGCCGGCATCATCCATCTGACACGGTCGATGGCCATCGAACTGGGAGCCAAGGGCATCCTGACCAACGCGATTGCGCCGGGCTCGGTGATGACGGCGCTGACCGCCAAGCTGTTTTATGGCGATGACGGCAAGTTCGCCGGCCGCACGCAGGAATTCCTCGTCCATGTCCCGCTCGGCCGTCCGGCCCAGCCCGAGGAGATCGCCGAGGCGGTGCTGTTCCTGGCCTCGCCGGCCGCCAGCTACATCAACGGCCAGGTGCTGGCCGTCGATGGCGGCTGGACGGCGGGATACATGATGTGAGCGGAGCCATGGAAATCGATCTCGATGGCGCTGCGATCGCCTTGGATGGTGACAGCAACCCGGTCGCCGAGGCAGCGCTTGCCGCACTGCTGGCCAATGGCGGCCGGCTGGTCGAAGGCTCGCATGCACGGGAAGCCGATATCCTGCTGATGTCCTGTCCGCTGCGGCCGGGTACAGTGGCGGGCGATCCGCGATCGCTTTATGCCGATGCGCGCAAGGCTGCCGTGACCATGACCGAGCGTGGCAGCGGCCGCATCGTCTTCCTGCTGTCGGCAACCGCCGGCATGCCGATGCGCCGCCATCCCCGCTTTTCCATAGACAACGCCTCGATCCTCGCCGGCATGCGCACGCTGGCCATGGAGTTCGGTCCCAAGGTGCTGGTCAATGCCGTCGGCGTCGGCGCGGTCGAGGAAGAAACCATGGTATCGGGCGACAAGGCGATGCTCAGCCACACCCCTGTCGGCCGCGCCGGCAGCATCGAGGAAGCGGTTGCAGCCGTGCTGTTCTTCTGCGATCCCCTGAACACCTACACGACGGGCCAGATGCTTTGTGTCGACGGTGGATGGATGGCAGGCTATGGGCGTAGTTTCTGAGCGGTTGACGCTGAAGGCCGGAGCGCTGGAGGTCGAGCTGGTGCCGCGGATCGGCGGCAGCGTGAGCGCGCTGCGCTGGCGCGGCATCGATCTGCTGCGCCAGCTTTCGGACCATGATCGCGACGCCGGCAATGTGCTTGGCGTGGCCATGTTTCCAATGACGCCCTATGCCAACCGCATCACCGGAAACGCTTTCGACTTCGCGGCGAAACGCTGGCACGTCCTGCCCAATAATCCGCCGGAAAAGTTCAACGTGCATGGCAGCGGCTGGCAACACGCCTGGACTGTCACCGAGACAGCAGCCGCGAACGCGACGCTGTCGCTGGACATCGCCGCCGGAGCCGAGCCCTATTCCTATCGAGCGACGCAAGCTTTCGCGGTCGCCGAAGAGGGGCTGAGCGTCACCATGACGCTCACCAACACCGGATCGGTCGCCATGCCGTTCGGTTTTGGCCTGCACCCCTGGTTCGATCGCGATCCGGATGTGACGCTGCGGTTCAGGGCTGGGCGATTCTACCTCGAAGAACCCGACGGCATTTCCGGTGACACGATCACGCTTCCGCCCGAACTCGACTTTGCCGAGGACCGGCCTTTGCCAAACGGCTGGCGCAACAATGATTATGGCGGTTGGGCCGGCGAGGCGACGATCCGCTTTCCAACACGCGGTGCCGGCTTGCGGATCAAGGCCGACCCGATCTTCAAGCATTTGATGCTCTACGCCGATCCGACAAAACCGTATTTCTGCGTCGAGCCGCAAACGAATGCCTCCGGTGCTTTCAACCGGGGCCGGTGGGACGATCCGGAGGAAGGCGTGATCGTGCTGGCCCCTGGCGAAAGTGCTGCCGGCACCGTCTCGTTCATGCCTTTTGACTTAAAGTAGCCGCGCCAGCAGCCCGCCATCCACCTGCATGGCGCTGCCGGTGACGAAGGACGCGGCATCGGAGATCAGGAAGCCTATCGCCGTGGCGATCTCGGAGGGGTTGGCGATGCGCGCGATCCTGTCGGGCTCGAAGGACAGGCCGAGCGCTTCCGCACCGCCGGCCTCTTCCAGTCCGTCCAGTGTCATCCTTGTGGCGACGGAGCCGACGAGCACGGCGTTGACGCGGATGCGGTCGACGGCATAGTCGAGCGCCATCTGCCGCGACAATCCGACCACCGCCGCTTTCGTCGCGGCATAGGCCGGCACGCCGGGAACCGTGGCCTCGGCATGCACCGAGGCGATGTTGACGATCGAGCCGCCGCCGGCCGCGCGCAGCAGCGGCAAGATTGCCCTGCAGACACGGAAGATACCCGTTAAATTGACGGCAATGGTCCGGTCCCAGTCCTCGTCGGAAAGCTCTTCGAGCCGCTTGCCGGTCGGATAGATGCCGGCGCAGTTGACGACCGCGTCGAGCCCGCCGAACTGTTCGGCCGCCGCCGCCACGGCCGCCTGGACCTCGGCTTCGCGAGTGAGATCGCACTCGCGAAAGATCAGTTCAGTCTCGTCATGGCGACCGGCAAGCGCCTTGCCCTCCACGGCATCCAGCCCGGCGCCGAACACCTTGGCACCCTGAGCGACAAGATGCTCCGCCGTTGCCCGCCCAATGCCTGTCGCCGCACCGGTGACGAGAACGCGTTTGCCGGCGAACATCATGGCGAAACCTGTGTCGCAATCGCGTGGCGTTGCACCTGCGCCTCGGTCACCGAACGCAGCACGCGATCCTCGCCGCCCTCGCCGCGGCTGAATTCGTCGACGATGCGGCCATCGGCGACGACGAGGCAGCGGTCGCAAAGGCCGATCAGTTCCTCGAGTTCCGACGCGACGATCAGCAGGGCCACGCCTTTTTCGGCCAGTTCGACCACAAGCCGGTAGATCTCGTGCCGCGTCGCCGCGTCGACGCCCTTGGTCGGCTCGTCGAGCAGCAGCACCTTCGGCGCCCGCATCAGCACGCGGGCAAACAGCAGCTTCTGCTGGTTGCCGCCCGACAGATGGGTGACAGCTGCCTGCGGCGACGATGCCTTGACATTGAGCGCGCGCATGGCGCTCAGGATCGAGCTGCGTTCCAGCCCGCCACGCACCATGCCGTGCCGCGAAAGGGGCGCGAGATTGCCGATGGTGATGTTGGCGCCGACAGGCAGGTTGAACAGCAGGCCGTCACGCTTGCGGTCCTCGGTCAGCAGCGCGATGCCGGCCGCGAGCGCATCGCCTGGCGATCTGATCGAGACGGGCTCGCCGGCGACACGGATTTCTCCTTCGGCTGGAACACGGCCATAGATGCCGTGCAGGATCTCGCTGCGGCCCGACCCGAGCAGGCCTGCAAGTCCGACGATCTCGCCGGCGGCGACGGAGAGGTTGACGTCCTTGGCGCCATGAACAGCGCCGCCGTGGCCGGCGACCGTGACCCGGCGAACCTCCAGCGCGGTCGGCGCGCCGACGGGCGCTGCGTGCTGCGGAAACAGCCGCTGCAGCCTTTGGCCCGACATCGAGAAGATGAAGGTCTCGGCATCGAAGTCCTGCCTTGCGATCCGCACCGCCACCTGCCCGTCGCGCAGGACGGTGGCACGGTCGCAGATGGCGAGCACCTCGGGCAGGCGATGGGTGATGTAGATCATGGCGACGCCTTGCGCCTTCAGACGACGCAGCACGCTGAACAGCGCATCGACTTCGGTGCCCGAGAGCGAGGCCGTCGGCTCGTCCAGCATCAGCACGCGTGGTTTCAGCACGATGGCACGGGCGATCATCACCAGATGGCGCTGTGCCGAGGTCAGCGAAGCGACATAGGCCCTGGGATTGATGTCGATGCCAAGCTCGGCAAAGATCTCGCCGGCACGCTGTTCGAGCTTGCGCTGGTGCACCAGCATGCCGTCGCCCAGCCCGGTGCGGCCGGCAAAGACGTTCTCGGCGACCGAGAGCTGTTCGAGCACCTCGATTTCCTGCGGCACGTAGCCGACGCCGTTCGACCGCGCATCGGCGGGAGAGGTAAAGCTGACGGACCGGCCATCGAGCCTGATGGTGCCGGTGTAGGAGCCGGCCGGATGCACGCCGTTGAGGATCTTGACCAGCGTCGACTTGCCGGCGCCGTTCTGGCCGAGCAGAGCGTGGATTTCACCCGGCACCACATCGAAATCGACGCCGCGCAACGCTTGCACGCCGCCGAAATTCTTGGCGATTCCAGTGGCCGAAAACAGCGACTCTTGCGTGGTGTTGAACAAGACGATCCTCTCAAACAGTGCCCGGCCCGCTAGCTGCGGACCCGGCGGCAAGCGTTACTGGCCGGCGCTGTCCAGCATCTTGTAATAGGGGTCGAGGTCTGCCGATGTGATCACCTTGGCCGGCAGCGGATTGCTGTAGGGCACGGTCTTGCCCTGGGCGAGGTCGCCGAGCAGTTCGGCAACCTTGGCGCTCTCTTCATAGAGCGGCTGCGCGACGATGCCGTAGGCGGCGCCCGACTTCACCAGATCGAGGTTCTGCCTGATATAATCCATACCGATGATGACGACGTCGCGTCCCGCCTTGCGCGCCGCGCCCGACCAGGTCTGGATGCTGTTGCCGGTGGTGCCGAATGCGGCGGTGACGTCCGGATTGCCCTGCAGGATCGCCACCGCCTTGGCCTCGGCCGCCGACGGCTCGAAGCCTTCCATCTGCGTGTCGAGGACCTTGATGCCGGGGTATTTCGCGCCGATGGTCTTGCGGAAGGCATCCGACATGGCGTTCTCGGTGTCATTGGAAGCGCCTTGCGTCAGCGCCACGGTGCCCTTGCCGCCCAGTTTTTCGCCAATGGCGACAGCGGCATTCTCGCCGGCGCCGGCAATATCCTCACCGGTCGCGGCTTTGAGCCCCTGCACCGTGCCCTCGGGCGGCAAAACATGCCAGGTGACGATCGGGAAACCTTCCTTGGCCAGCTTGGAAATATAGGAATAAATCGCCGGATCCGGGCCGTAGACGCCGATTGCGTCGTATTTGGTGCGGGCAAGGGCAGCCTCGGCGAGCGGCAGCGTCGCCGGAATATCCCAGTTGGTGGCGCTCGGATCGCCGACGACCTCGCAGGTGTAGCCGAGCTCCTTGCACCTGTTGAGGAAGCCGGCCTGCATCAGCCGGTGCACGGGATGATCCTTCATCGCCTGTACCCAGAGCAGATGAATGTCCGCTGCCCGGGCGAGGCTCGCGGAGCCCAGCGACGTGGCAACCATCGCCGCAATAAGCGCAGCGCGGATCAGGCCGTTCTTCAAATGGATTTTCATGTCTTACCTCCCTTCGTTCACCGACATTTTGCCGGCGGGCTATCTCCCGGGTTTATCTAAGCCCCGGCGATGAAGTAGCGGCGGCGCAATATGTCGAGGCCGACGGCCATAACCATGATCACGCCGACCGCGATCTGCTGCCAGTTGGAGTTGACGCCGATGACGACGAGGCCGCTCTGCACCACTTTCAGCATCAGGATGCCGACGACGCCGCCGGCGACCGTGCCGGCGCCGCCGAACAGGCTGACACCGCCGACCACGACACCGGCGATGACGGTCAATTCCCAGCCGCTGCCGATCGAGGTGCCGCCGCTGCCGAGATCGGCCATGACGAACATGCCGGCGATCGCGGCCAGCGCGCCGACGACGATGAAGGCGCCGATCTTGTAGGCATTGGTGTCGATGCCGACGAGATGCGCCACTTCCTTGTTGCCGCCGGTGGCATACATGTTGCGCCCCAGCACGGTGCGCCGCAGCACGAAGTCGGCGACGATGGCGGCGATGATGAAGAAGGCAAAGCTCCAACCGAGCCCGAAGGCCAGATCGGTGCCGCCGATCGTGTTGATCGTCGGTGGCAGCGGATAGACTGGATAGCCACCGGTCACCACCTGGATCAGGCCCTGGCCGATGAACAACATGCCGAGCGTCTGGATGAAGGCGGGGATGCCGAGCTTGACGACGATCAGGCCGTTGACGAGACCGATCAGCGCGCCGACGCCGACGCCACCGAGTATGGCGACCGAGACCGGCAGGGCGGCCGCGGTCATCAGCTTGGCGGCGACCACCGCCGACAGGCCGGCTACCGAGCCGACGGACAGATCGAACTCGCCGGCGACCAGCAGAATGGTCTGGCCGATGGCGATGATGCCGACAAACGATACGACATTGAGAATGGCACGGATGTTGCGCTCGGACAGGAAGGCTGGTTCGAGCAGCCAGAAGAAGGCGATCAGCAGCGCCATGGCCGCAAGCACGCCGACTTCGCCGACGGCAATGAAGCCGATCAGCCGCCGCCGGAACGATTGCGCATCCCGGGACGGCGAGCTCACCTCTGCCGCGCTGTTCATCCTGACCTCCCTGGCGGCGCCTGATGCCGCTTGGCGTCCGGCACCCTTCGCCCGCGCCAAGCCTTGGCACGCTCCTCGACGCCATTAAGATTATAATATTATAACTTGTCAACGATGAAATTCGGAGACGGCGCGGCAGCTCGCGCCTCGCTGGAAAGCGCGCCCCGCAACCGCTATGAATGGGCTCATGACGCGCGATCCGCAGGACCTTGCCTTGCTGGATCGCGCCCTCTTGGGAGCGTGGTGATGACCGATAGACCGCCGGCGGGCGAGAAGAAGCCGCAGCGCCTCGGCGTCCGCGAGATCGCCAAGCGCGTCGGCGTCGCGCCGATGACGGTGTCGCGCGCGCTTTCCAACCCCGACATGGTCTCGCCGGAGACACGCGCCAAGGTGCTCGAGGCCATCAAGCAGGCCGGCTTCGTGCCGAACCGGCTGGCGTCCAGCATGCGCGGCAATGGCCGCATGATCGGCACGGTGGTGCCGCCGCTGATCAATTCGGGCATCGCCGAACAGGTGCAAGGCATGTCCGACGAGTGCCATGAGAGCGGCTATTCGATGCTCCTTGTACAGGGTGAGTTCACGCAGGAGGCCGAGGAAAAATCGATCCGCAATCTGCTCGGCTGGCGCCCTGTCGGCATGATCCTGCAAAGCTTCGTGCAGAGCGAAACGGCCCGCGCGCTTCTGAAGAACAGCGGCGCCCCGGTGGTCGAAATATCAGAGATCAAGGGCCGCAAGCCGATCGACATGCTTGTCGGCGTTTCCAATTTCGAGACAGCCTATGCCATGACCATGCATCTGGCGGCCAAGGGCTACAAGCGCATCGGCTTCGTCTCGACGCCGATCCACGGCAATGATCGCCTGCAGCAGCGCCGCACCGGCTATCACGCCGCACTCACCGAACTCGGCATCAGGAACCATGACGACATGGAGGTCGAGGTGCCGATCACCGCGCAGGGCGGCGCCGAGGCGCTGGTGACGTTGACTTCCCGCCATAAGGATATCGACGCCATCTTCTTTTCCAGCGATACGCTGGCCGTCGGCGCCGTGCAGGAATGCCACCGGCGGCGCTGGACGGTGCCGGGCAGGATCGCCATTGCCGGCTATGGCGACATGGACCTGGCGGGCCAGCTTTATCCGCCGTTGACCACGGTCAAGGTCAACCGCTACGAGATGGGCCGGCGCGCCGTACGGCAATTGCTGGCAAGGCTCGGCGGCGACACCAAGGTGCCGACCATCACCAGCCTCGGCTTCGAGATCGTCGACCGCGAGAGCGCGTGACGGTCTTTCCTGTTGGCCGAGGCCTCCCTCAGCTTCGTCATCCTAGGGCGGAGCAGCCGCGAAGCGGCGTCGCGGAGACCCTAGGATCCATGCCGTTACGTTGCTGACGGGTGCAGCGGAGCAGAATTCTGGACCGCTGTGGCGCTCGTGAGTCCCGGCATGGATCCTAGGGTCTGCACTGCGCCGCTTCGCTCCTTGCTCCGCCCTAGGATGACGACGAAAGGGAGCTTCAGCTAATCTAAGGACTGCGCTTCTCCGCCTCTTTACGCCGCCCAAGACGCTTTTCCCAGCCTTCGGCATGGACGTTGAGATAGGCGTCGGGATCGTAGGGGTGCTCCTTGATCGCATCGATGTTGAGATCGATGCCGAGCCCCGGCGCGTTCGGCAGCGACAGGTGGCCGTTGTCCGGGTTGACAGCCGGGTGCCAGGTGACGAGGTCGCGTGTCCACGGATCGTTGAAGGCGTCGAAATGTTCCTGGATGAGGAAATTCGGCACCGCCGCCGCCAGCTGCAGGCACACCGCCGTTGCCACCGGTCCGCCGCTCTGGTGCGGCGCGATGTGGCTGCCATGGGCGAGCGCCAGATTGGCCACCTGCATCGATGGGGCAATGCCGCCGAGCGACATCGGCTCGGGCTGGAAGATGTTGACGCCACCGCCTGCCGCCAGCGTGTAGAACTGGCCGACCGTGTCGTACATCTCGCCGGTCGCCACCGGGATCGGCGAGCGATGCGCCATTTCGTGCACGGTTTCCTGCCGGTCGCGTGAGGTCGGCTCCTCCCACCAGTAGATGTCGAGGTCGGCGAATTTCTGAGCCGCCTGCAGGGCGGCAATCTCGGTGAAGCGGGCATGCACGTCGATCAGGATCAGCGTGTCCTTGGGCAGTTCATCGCGCAAGGTCCGGCAGATCGCGTAGGAGAGTTCCAGCTCCTCGCGCGCGATAAAACCTTGCGCGGTGCCGAACGGGTCGAGCTTGAATGCCTTGAAGCCCTTGGCCAGCACTGCCCTGGCGGCCTCGAGAAAAGCCTCCGGCGTCCGCTCGGTGCGATACCAGCCATTGGCGTAGCCGAGCACGCTGTCGCGCACCTGGCCGCCGAGCAACTGGTGGATCGGCACGCCGAGGCTCTTGCCCAGAATGTCCCAGCAGGCGACTTCGACCGCCGCGATCACCGTGCGATGGATATGGCCGCCATCGAGCGAAACACTGTCCAGCATGCGCTTGGCCAGCGCGTTGATGCGGCGCGGGTCCTGTCCGATGGCCAGATGTTTGAGCTCGTGCACGCCGGCTTCGGTGGTCTTGATGAAGCCGTTCAGCGTGCCTTCGCCGATACCGTGAATGCCGCTGTCGGTATGCACTTTGACGAACAGCCAGTTCTTCCACCCGGCGCCGACGGGAAAGGTGTCGATCTCGGTGATCTTCATGCGAAAGTCCTAGCTAGCTTTTTGTTTGACCATGATCCTTTCCGAAAACCGGTTTCCGCTTTTCGGGATCATGGTCTAGCGCGGCAACCGTTGCGATGACGGCCTCGGTGGTCAGGCCGTACTTCGCTTGCAAGGTCGGCACCGCGCCGCATTCGATGTAGCGGTCGGGCAGGCCGATGCGCGTCACTGTCTTCGCAATGCCCGCATCGTACAAGGTCTCGACGACGAGGCTCGCCAATCCACCGATCACGACATGGTTTTCTGCCGTGACAATACGGCCAACTGAGCCGGCAAATTCAGCCACTGCCTCGGCGTCGAACGGCTTTATGGTCGGCACATGCAGCACCCCTACGGAGATGCCTCGCTTGTGCAAAGCCTCCGCCGCATCCAGCGCCCGCTCGGTCATGAAGCCCGTCGAGATGATACCGATATCCGACCCCTCGCGCAGGAGCCGCGCCTTGCCGATTTCGAAGCGGTACCCCGGTTCGAACACGACCGGCACGCTGCCGCGCAGCAGCCTCATATAGACCGGCCCTTGATGCGCCCCGATCGCCTCGGTCGCCGCCTCGATCTCGGTCGCGTCGCAGGGGTCGATGATGGTCAGGCCGGGGATCATGCGCATCAGCGCCAGGTCCTCGATCGCCTGATGCGTGCCGCCATAGCCCGTCGTCAGCCCAGGCAGGCCGGCAACGATCTTGACGTTGAGGTTGGAGTGGGCAAGCGCGATGGCGACGAAATCATAGGCGCGCCGCGTCGCGAATACGCCATAGGTGGTGGCGAACGGCACCTTGCCGGTGCGCGCCAGCCCGGCGGCGACGGCGACGAGATTCTGCTCGGCCATGCCGACGTTGAAGAAGCGGTCCGGGAAGGCGTCGCGGAACGGCAATATGTCGGTGTATTTGCCGAGATCGGCGGTCAGCCCGACAATGTCTGGATGGCTCTGGCCAAGCCGGGCCAGCGCCCGACCGAACGGCGCTTCCACGCTCCGGCGACCGCCGCCGACCGCTTCGTCCTGGCCCATGGCCAGCGTACGCCCAGCCTCCGCTCCGCTCATTGCTGTGGCCCCACGCTTTTGTCGAACTCGGCGATGATGCCGTCCCATTGCGCCACGTCGATGCGGAAGAAGTGCGATTTCTCGCTGCTCTCGATGCGCGGCACGCCCTTGCCCGGCAGCGTGCGCAGCACGATCGCCTTCGGCTTGCCGTTGCGCTCGCGTGCGCCGGCCAGCGCGCCGACCACAGCTGTCATGTCGTTGCCGTCGATCTCGAATGTTTCCCAGCCGAAGGCGCGCCATTTGTCGGCTGCAGGTTCCATGTCGAGCACCACGGGTCCGTCGGCCTGGATGCCGTTGCAGTCGATCAGCGCCACCAGCCCGTCGAGCTTGAAATGGCTGGCCGACATCGCCGCTTCCCAGGTCGAGCCCTCCTGCATCTCGCCATCCGACAGTTCGACGAAGACGCGTGCGTCGGATTTGTCGACGCGCAAGCCCAGCGCCTGGCCGACACCTTGCCCCAGGCCGTGGCCGAGCGAGCCGCCGATCATTTCGACGCCGGGCGTGGTGTCGAGCGTCGACATCTCCAGCCGGCTGTTGTCGGCGCCGTAGGTGACAAGCTCTTCAACCGGAATAATGCCGGCCTCGGCAAAAGCTGCCCACAGCGCGATGGAATAGTGTCCGGTCGACAACAGGAAGCGGTCGCGGTCGGACCAAGCTGGATTGTGCGGGTCATAGCGCAGTTCGTGGAAATACAGCGCCGCCAGCGTGTCGGCGATGCCGAGACCCTGGCCGATATAGCCCTGGCCTTGGCCGCGCGCCATGGTCAGCATGTGGCGGCGCAGCCGCTTTGCCTTGCGTTCGAGCGCGCCTATATCGGCGCAGCCGGGAGGGTAGTTTCGCTGCATCGGATCAGTCCTTGTCGAGTCCGCCCGACATGTTGAGCCGCTCGGCGGTCATGTATGTCGGCGCGTCGAGGCAGAGCCAGACGACCGCTTCGGCCACTTCGGCAATCTCGGCGCGGCGGCCGAGCGGAATGCGGCGGGTGCGCTCGTCGAGAAAGGCCTGCAGATCGTTGCGGCCGTTGGCGCGGGCGAGATCGGCCTCGGTGGAGCGCTGCATCTCGGTATCCATCATGCCCGGCGCCAGGCTGTTGACCAGCACGCCGTAGGGCGCCAGCGCCACCGCGGCGGCCCGCGTGATGGAATCGACGCCCGCCTTGCTCGCCGTGTAGGCGGTATAGTCGGGCAGCGCCATGCGCGAGCCCGGCGAGGTGATGTTGACGATGCGCCCCGAGCGCTGCTCGCGCATCACGCGGCCGGCGGCCTTGCAGGCCATGGCAAGCGCGGTGACGTTGAGCGCCAGCGTGCGCGTCCACGCCTTGAACGTCGCGTCGAGGAACGGCTCGATCACGCCATAGCCGGCATTGTTGACCAGGATGTCGATGCCGCCCCAGCGCGCGACCATTTTTTCGACGGCCGCCTCCGGCGCATCCTCCTGCGTGAAATCGCCTGTTATGGCCTCGGCTTCCGCGCCGGTATCCCTGATTTGCCCGGCGGTTTCGGCCAGTCCTTCGCCATTGATGTCGGTCACCGCGACGCTACAGCCGCGCCGGGCCAACTGGACCGCCACCTCGCGGCCGAGACCGCCGGCGGCACCGGTGACCAGTGCTCTTTTTGGCGTGATACCCTGAATTTCGGCAGGCAAGCGAGCACCCTCCCGGTGGCCATCTTGACGGAATTGATACCGGTACCATAAATGGCTGTCAACGGCGATGTGCTATTGTCCATTTGGCCGTGCGGTTTGGTCGGTATGGGGAGGAAAAGATGAAAGTCGTCGCGCTCGAAACGCTGCAGCTGGCGGAATTTCCGTTCCTGTTCTGGCTGCGCGTCCACACCGATGCCGGCCTCGTCGGCACCGGCGAGACCTTCTGGGCGCCGGGGCCGGTCGCTTCCTACATCCACGACAATGTCGCCGCCTATCTGCTGGGCAAGGATCCGCGCGACATCGAGTTGCATGACCGCACGCTGGGCAGCGTCTATGTCGGCGCCCGCGATTCCGGCGCCGAGGTGCGCGGCAACTCCGCCGTCAACATCGCGCTCTGGGATATCTATGGCCAGGCGCTGGGCGAGCCGGTCTGGCGGCTGCTTGGCGGGCGTACACACAGGACCGTGCCGATCTACAACACCTGCGCCGGCTACAAGCATGTCCGCGCCACCAGGAAGAATGCGCTGTTCGAGCGTGGCGAGGACTGGTCGCTCAAGCCTAGCGATTCGAACGAAGGCCCGTATGAGGACCTGCTCGCCTGGCGCTACAATGCCGGCGGCCTTGCCAGGAGCCTGAAATCCGAAGGCATCGGCGCCATGAAGATATGGCCGTTCGACATCGCCGCCGAGGCGTCGAACGGCACCCGCATCTCGCTTGCCGACCTCGACAAGGCGCTGGAGCCTTTCCAGAAGATCCGCGACGCCGTCGGCCGCGACATGGAGATCATGGTCGAACTGCATGGCCTCTGGACCTTGCCGCCGGCGCTGCGCATCGCCGAGGCGCTGAAGCCCTATGACGTGGCCTGGCTGGAGGAGCCAGTCCGTTACAACGAGCTTGACGCCATGGCCGAGCTTGCCCGCCACACCTCGATACCGATCGCTGCCAGCGAGCGGCTGGCCTCGCGTCAGATGTTCAAGCAGCTGATCGACAAGCGCGCCGCCAGTGTGATCATGATCGACCTTGCCTGGTGCGGCGGGCTCTCGGAAGCGCGCAAGATCGCCAACATGGCCGAGGCCAGCGAACTGCCGGTGACCCTGCACGACTGCACCGGGCCGATCGTCTATGCCGCCAGCTGCGCGCTTTCGGCGACCTTGCCGAACGTCAACTACCAGGAGGCCGTGCGCGCCTATTTCACCGGCTGGTACACCGAGATCGTCGCCGACATTCCATTGGTAAGCGATGGCCGTGTCGCGCCGCTCGAAGGGCCGGGGCTCGGTCTCAGCCTGCGGCTCGAGCTGTTCCAGCGGCCCGACGCCACCGTTCGCATCACGAAATTCTAGCTGCCATCAGCCTCTTTCTGGAGGCGGTAGACATTATGCTATTATAATCTATTATCGGCCTAAGCGAGCGCTCGACAAGCTCGCCGCCGGCACCATGTCGCCCGGCATCAGACGGAATCAGGGAGGCTTTGGTGGCAATTTCTGCGGCGCGCGCACGCGAGCATTTCAAAGGTGCGCCAAACCTGCCCGACCGGAAAATCCTGCTCGACCTGTTCGAACGCATGGTGCTGTTGCGCCGCTTCGAAAGCATCGCCCAGATCGCGTGCCGCAAGGGTGAGACGCCCGGCTTCCTGCATCTCTATATCGGCGAAGAGGCGACGGGGGTCGGCGTCTGCGCGCATCTGCGGCCGACCGACTGGGTCACCTCGACCCACCGTGGCCATGGCCACGCGCTGGCCAAGGGCGCCAATCCGGGACGGGTGATGGCCGAACTGTTCGGCAAGGCCGACGGCATCTGCGGCGGCCGCGGCGGCACCATGCATCTCTACGATCGCTCGGTCGGCCTGTTCGGCACCAACGGCATCGTCGCCGCAGGCATCGGCCATGCTGTCGGCATCGGCATGAGCGCACGCCAGCAGGGGCGTGACGACATCGGCGTCGCCTTCTTCGGCGATGGCGCTGCCAACCATGGCGGCTTCCACGAAGCGCTCAATTTCGCCGCCGTACAGCGGGCGCCGGCAGTCTTCGTCTGCGAGAATAATCTCTACGCCACGGCGACGCCGCTCAACTCCGTCACGCTCAATCCCGAGATCGCCACCAAGGCTGCCTCTTACGGCATGCCCGGCGTTGCGGTCGACGGCAACGACGTCTTCGCCGTCTGGCTGGCGATGAAGGAAGCCACCGAACGCGCCCGTGCCGGCAAGGGTCCGACCCTGATCGAGGCTAAGACCTACCGCACCGTCGGCCACCATGAGGGCGATCCGGTCATCGGCACCTACCGCACCCAGGAGGAACTCGACGCCTGGATTAAGCGCGATCCGATCGACATGTTTCGCAAGCGGCTGATCGAGGAGTATGGCGTCGCCGATGCGGAAGCGCTGGCGGCCATCGAAAGCCGGATCGAGACGGTGGTCGAGGAGGCGCTGGCCTTCGCCCGCAATTCGCCCGAGCCGGATCCGGCGACTGTGCGCCTGCATGTCTTTGCCGACCCGATCAACCCGCCAGCTGCCTTGCAACCGCGCACCGTCGTCGAGACGCGCACGCAAGGCTGGCTCGAAGCGGTGCGCGACGGCATCGCCGAGGAGATGCGCGCCAATCCGGCGATCCTTTATTTCGGCGAGGGCACCGGTGAACGCGGCGGCAGTTTTGCTCACACCAGGAATCTCTGGCAGGAGTTCGGCGCCGAACGCATGATCGACACGCCGATTTCCGAACAGGGCTTTACCGCCGCCGCCCTCGGCGCTTCGGCCACCGGCGCCCGCACCGTGTCGGACTTGATGTTCGCCGACTTCGCCTTTGAGACCGCCGGGCAGATCTTCCTGCAGGCAGCGAAGCTGCGCTACATGACCAGCGGCCTGATGAGTGCGCCGATGGTGGTGCGCGTCGGCGCCGGAGCGCTGCGCAGTTCCGGCCCGCATCACAGCGGCATCTATCATCCGGTCTTCGCCCATATGCCGGGCCTCATCGTCTGCGTGCCGTCAACCCCGGCCGACGCCAAGGGCCTGATGAAGACCGCGTTGCGGGCAGGCGATCCCGTCATCATGCTCGAACCGAAGGCGCTGTTCGCCTCCAAGGGCGAAGTGCCTACAGGGGAACACTATGTGCCGTTCGGCGTCGCGCGCATCGCGCGGGCCGGCACCGACATCACCATCGTCGCCGCCGGGCAGATGGTGCAGCGCGCGCTGGAAGCTGCGCAGGCGCTGGCCACTGAGGGCATCGAGGCCGAGGTGATCGATCCGCGCACCATCATGCCGCTCGACATCGACACGATTGTCGCCAGTGTGCGCAAGACCCATCGCCTGCTCATCGTCGACGAGGCCTGGGCGATGTGCGGCCTTGGCGGCGAGATCGCGCAAGCCATCAACGAACTTGCTTTCGACGAGCTCGACGCCCCGCCCGGAAGGCTGCACACGGCGCCGACCTCGCACCCCTTCGCCCCGGTGCTCGAGCGCGCCATGCTGGTCGATACGGCGCGCATCGTCCAGGGCGTGCGCGACGTCATAGCGGGCAAGCCGCCGGTGCCGGATCACTGGTACACGGTCGGCCTGAAAAGTGCTGCGCCGGCTAAATCAGTGCCGGCTCCTACCAAGCCGCAGCCCGCCACACCAGCCGCTGTCGCGACCGCCGCCAGCGACGACGAGCCGATAACGATGCCGTTCGGCGACCTCACCGTCAGCGAAGGCACCGTCGTCAAATGGCTGAAGGCGGTCGGCGATGCGGTCAGGGAGGGCGAACTGATCGCCGAGATCGAGACCGACAAGGCCGTGGTCGAGATCGAGGCGCCGATCAGCGGCACGCTTGCCGCGATCGACCAGCCTGTCGGCGCCGTCGTGCCGATGGGCGGCCGCATCGGCGGCATCAAGAAATAGTTCTCTCTCCCAAACATTCCGAAGGGCAAGCATGAAGATCCTGTGCGCCAACTGGCAAGCCGCCGACGAAGCCGAACTCGAGCGTGAGCACTATCGCGACATCGAGTTTATCCTCGCCAGGTCGACCAACGACAAGGCCGCCAGTCTCGATCCGGCTGTCTGCGAGACGGTCGATGCCGTCATCAACTATTCGCCGACCCACAATGTCGCCGCCGAGCCGACCGCCTTTCCCAAGGCACGGATCGCGGTGCGTTCCGGCGTCGGCTTCGACAACATCGACACGACGGGCTGGGGTGCGCGCAGGATCCCGGCCTGCAACGTGCCGGACTATGGCACCACCGAAGTCGCCGACCACGCCATCGGTCTGATTCTGGCGCTGACGCGCGGCACCTCCGCCTACGGCGCCGAGCTTTCCGGCAACGGTGCTGAAGGCTGGCATTTCTCCAAGGCGCCGCTGGTGCGCCGGCACAAGGGCGCCACTTTCGGCATTGTCGGGCTTGGCCGCATCGGGCTGGCCACAGCGCGTCGCGCCGCCGCCTTCGACATGAAGGTGGTGTTCTATGACCCGCATCTTCTGTCAGGCGTCGACCTGTCGACCGGCTATGAGCGGGTCCATTCGCTTGATGAGTTGATGGGGCGGGCGGATGTCGTCAGCGTCCACGCGCCGTTGAGCGAGGAAACCCGCAAGCTGCTCGGCACGGCGGCCTTCGCCGCCGCCAAGCCGGGCCTCGTGCTGATCAACACGGCGCGCGGCCCGATCGTCGATCTCGACGCGCTGGAAGCCGCGATGCGCAAGGGGACAGTCGCGGGGGCGGGGCTCGATGTGCTGCCGAACGAACCCGGTGACCTCGACCATCCGCTGCTCGCGGCATGGCGCGCCCGCGAGCCTTGGATCGCCAACCGGCTGATCGTCACGCCGCATGCGGCGTTCTACAGCCCGGCATCGATGCGCGACCTCAGGCTGAAATCGATCGAGGTCGTGCACGCCTATCTCACTGAGGGCCGGCTCACCAACTGCGTCAATGCGGAGTATCTCAAATGAACATGGCGGTGGCGCAGACGCCGCGGCTGGCTGTTTCGCCCTATGCGCGCCGCCTGGCGCGCGAGCGCGCTGTTCCGCTGGAAACCCTTCGTGGCAGCGGTCCCGGCGGTCGCATCCTGGCCGCCGATGTGCTGGGCTTCGTTGCGGTTGCCACGCCCGCAAATCCGCCTCACATCGTCGCCCCTTGTGTTGCTGCTGCTCCCCACATCGCCGCCTTTGCGGCGTCGGTCGCACTGGCTGCGCTGCAAGACCTGCTGGCCGCGCTGGAGAGCACGGGAAGAGCGTTCGACATCGACGACGTGCTGCTGCGCGCGGCGGGTCGTGTATGCGTCGAGATCGCGGATGCCGCCAAGGTCGGCGACGCTTCGGTGGCGCTGGAACTGGCAGGCCGGCAAACAGTGTTTGCGACCGCTCCGGAGATGCCCCTGACCTCGTTGCGCACAACGCGGCTTGCAGCCCTGGCCAACAACCGCGACGACGCGGAGATACCCGCGCTGCTTTCCATCCGCCTGCTGCCCGCGCGCGACATCCGGCCGGTGATGCTGCCGCTCCTGCCGGGCCGAGCCATGCGCCTGGTTGTGTCGGTCAACACGGCAGGCGACCATGCCGAATGCCTGCTCATCACGGATGCGGCAAGAGTTGAGGAGGCGATCGCGGGCGCATGGCTCGTCGCCCTGAAATCGGCGATCGAACACCCGCTCCGGCTCTTCGTCTGAGACGGTTGGTTGTCTAGCCTCGGGTCAAAGAAGCTATTATAAAAGCTTCGACACAGGCGCGACGAGGCTCATGGATAACTCCGTTCCCACCATCGACAGTCTTCCCCGGCGCACGCTCGGCCGCGCCAACGGGCCGCTCTATCGCCAACTCGCCGACATATTGCGCGAGCCGATCGGCAACGGCACCTTTCCCGTCGGCGGCGAACTGCCGAAGGAGGCAACCATCGCCGAGCATTTCGGCGTCAGCCTGATCACCGTGCGGCAAGCGCTGCGGGACCTCGAGGCCGACGGCTTGATCAGAAAAAGGTCGGCGAAACCGGCGGTGGTCACGGCGCGCAATCCGTCGGTCAATCTGAGCTGGAAGTTCAAGAACTTCGCCGACATGGCGGCCTTCACCAAGGACGCGCAACTGACGGTGAAATCCTATCGCAAGGAGGTTTCCCCCGTGCTGCAGCGCCATTTCGGCATGGCCAAGGACGAGGCGGGCTACTGCTTGCGCGGCATCCTGTCGGTAGGCGAGCAGAAGAAGGCGCAGATCACCAGCTATTTCCCGCCTGCTGTCGGAGCCAAGCTGAAGCGCGACGATTTTTCCGACGTGCTGATCTTTCGCTCGGTGCAACGGCATCTCGGCCTGCGGCTGGACGTCGCGCATGTCACTGTCCGCGCCGAGATCGCCGACGAGGCCATCGCCGAAGACCTCGGCGTCGCCCTGGGCAGTGCGGTCCTGAGTGTGGAGATGCTCTATCAGTCGGCTGACCAGCAGAGCATCGAGTTCACCATTGCGCGGCATCCAGCCGACCTGTTCAGCATCAGCTACGACGCACCGAACGATCTGGCCTGAACCCGATCGGCGAGTCCGATCAGTGCGGATTTTCCTGTCGCGCCCATGGACAGTTTTATAAAGTTATAATAGCATCATAGCTAAGATGAGACTGTGCCGAGAACCACGATTTGACGTGGGTGCACGACCCTCATCCGATGTCGAGGATTTGCACGTCTGAAAATGCAAAGCGGTCCGGGGTGATGGCATGCACAAAACAAAAGTCCGTTCCGCTGGCGCGAAATGAGCGATAGCCGCAAAACGGCAGCGAAATGACTGCCTCGAAGCCCCCCGATGCGCCTTGGCCCAAATTGACAAGGCGAATTGGTACCGGTATCAATTTATCCGCAGCACCCACCAAGATGGCGAAGTCCGTCGCTGGCTGATGCAGGAAACACGAAGGAGGAGAGACCATGAAACTGAAGACAGTTTGCATAGGATTGGCAGCTCTTGCCATGTCTGCAATCGGCATGAGCACGGCACCGAGCCGTGCCGAGGACAAGAAGCCCTACACCATCTACCTCTCGAACAATTTCGTCGGCAATGACTGGCGCCAGCAGATGGAGCGCGTCGCCACCGTGTCGGTCAACAAGGGACCGCTGAAGGGCCGCGTCGACCTCAAGATCGAAAATGTCGAGAACACCGTCCAGGCGCAGATCAATTCGCTGAACAACATCATCCGCCAGAAGCCGGACGCCATCCTCGTCGATGCCGGTTCGGATTCGGCCTTGAACCCGACCATCAAGAAGGCCTGCGACGCCGGCATCGTCGTCATCAGCTTCGACCAGGTGGTGACCGAGCCCTGCGCCTATGCCGTCGCCTCCGACTGGGACCGCATCCCCTCCGTCATGGCCGAGTGGATGGCCGTGCAGCTTGGCGGCAAGGGCAACATCATTCTCGACCGAGGCCTCGCCGGCGCGCCGATTTCGGCACAGTTGCAGCAGGGCTATGAGAAGGTGCTGGCCAAATATCCCGACATCAAGGTCGTGGGTTACTACAACGGCAATTATGCGCTGGGGCCCGAACAATCGGGGGTCGCCGCCTTGCTCGCCGCCAACCCGCAGATCGACGGCATCATGACGCAAGGCTACGGCTCGGGCGCCATCCAGGCGCTCAAGGATGCCGCCCGGCCGATCGTCCCGGTCGTCGGCTTCTCCTACAACGTCGCCGCCCTTACCTGCGCGCAGACCAAAGGCGCCAAGTGCATCCTCGGCTCCAATCCGGCCTATCTTTCTTCGGAAGCGATCAAGCTGGCGGTCGATATCCTCGACACCGGCAAAAAGCCGGCCGAGCGGTCCGTCTCGGTCAAGGGTGATTTCGTCACCACCGATCCCTTCGAGTCCAAGCTCTACCCGGGCACCAAGATGATCAAGATCGCGGTCGGCGAGAATGCCTTCCCCGACCAGCCGCCAGGCCTGACGCTGCCGATCACGCCCGATTGGGTCGAGATCACCGCTGCGGAAGCCGCCGGCAGCAAGTAACATTCCGCGACCACGACCCTGTCTCCCGGCATCGCAGGATGTCGGGAGAGCTTTTCGAAGGCGCATTCATGGACCTCGTCACCGTCAAAAGCCTGTCCAAACGCTATGGCGGCATTGTTGCGCTGAGCGAGGCGACATTCAGTGCGCGCGCCGGTGAGGTGCACGCGCTGCTCGGCGAGAATGGTGCGGGGAAAAGCACCTTCATCCAGATTCTGTCCGGCGCCGTGCGCCATGACGGCGGCTCGATCCTGGTCGATGGCAAGGACTATCGCCCCGCCAATCCGGATGCCGCCCAGGCGCGCGGCATCGCCGCCGTGTTCCAGGAGCTGTCGCTGATCCCCGACCTCAGCGTCGAGCAGAACATCTGGTTTCGCCAGGAACCAAGGACGTTTCTGCGCACCGTCAATCGCGCGGAGATGCGCCGCAAGACGCTGGCGCTGCTCGACAAATACAAGTTCCCGGCGCTTCGGCCCGAGCAGGAGTTGCGGCGGCTGACATTGGCCGAACGGCAGATCGTCGAGATCGCCAAGGGTCTGGCCAAGGATCCCAGTATCCTGATCCTCGACGAGGCGACCTCGGCGTTGCCCGCGCGCGAGGCGGAATGGCTGCTCAAGCTCACCCGGCAACTGGCCGCCGAGGGCCGGCTGGTCATCTTCATTTCGCACCGCATGGCCGAGGTGCGCGCCATCGCCGACCGGCTGACCATCTTCCGCAATGGCAGCACCATCGCCGTGCACGAGGCCAATGCGGTGTCCGACGACGAGATCGTCACCCAGATGATCGGCAGGCATCTCGACCGGCTCTATCCCGAACGGATTGCCACCGCGACCGATCGCGTCGCCCTCAAGGTCAAGGGTTTTTCCAGCGGCAGCCGGCTCTCCGGCGTCGACTTCGCGCTGCGCGAGGGCGAGGTGCTGGGCGTCGGCGGCCTGCAGGGCCACGGCCAGCGCGAACTGTTCCAGTCGCTGTTCGGCGCCAGCAAGGCGAGCGGCACCGTCGAGCTGTGGGGCAAGCCGGTTTCGATCGGCAATCCACGCCAGGCGCTGACCGGCAAGGACGGCATCGCGCTGGTGCCGGAGGACCGGCGCGGGCAGGGCCTGCTTCTGACCAAGAGCGTGCGCGAGAACCTGACCCTGTCGGTCATCAAGCGCTTCACCGAAAAGGGCTTGCTGAGCCGGCAAAAGGAAGCTGCCCTTGTCAAGGAGATGGTCGATTTCCTGCGCATCAAGGCCGGCACACCAGAGCAGCTTGCCGGCACGTTGTCGGGTGGCAACCAGCAGAAGGTGATCTTCGGCAAGATGCTGCTCACGCAAGCGCGTGTGCTGTTGCTCTACGACCCGACGCGCGGCGTCGATGTCGGCACCAAGGGCGAGATCTTCCAACTGATGCGCGATCTCGCGGCCAAGGGCTATGCGATCCTGTTCCATTCAAGCGACATGCCGGAACTCGTCCATGTCGCCGACCGCGTGCTGGTCATGCGCAATGGCGGCATAGCCGCCACGCTGGAGGGTGAGCGTATCTCGGAAGCAGGCATTTTGCGCGCCGCCATGCTTGAAAGCGAGGCGGCCTGAGGCATGGTGATGTCAATCGCAGAAAGACCTGTTGAGATGGCGCAAAAGCCAGCCGAACTGAAATCCGCCAGCCAGGGCATCGATTGGCGTGGCCGAGCGCTCGACCGCGCGCCGTTCCTGGTCGCCTGCCTGATGCTGGCCTTGATCGTTGCCATCTATGGCAGCCTGCAATCCGGTGTCTTTTCGCTGGAAGAGATCAACCTCGATACCGCGGCGGCGATGACGCTGATGCTGGCGGCAACCGGCCAGACCATCGTGCTGGTGCGCGGCGGCATCGACCTGTCGATCGGCGGCATGATCAGCCTCGGCACGGTGATCGCGGCAACGCGCTTCACCGATGACCCCTCGA
This sequence comes from Mesorhizobium sp. M1066, assembly GCF_040318635.1. NCBI lineage: Bacteria > Pseudomonadati > Pseudomonadota > Alphaproteobacteria > Hyphomicrobiales > Phyllobacteriaceae > Mesorhizobium > Mesorhizobium sp. M1066. The sequence goes on along the minus strand of NZ_JAMYMR010000033.1, from coordinate 29,044 downwards.
CCGTCGCTCTGTGGGCGCTGGTCATTCTGGCCCTCGGCTTCCTGATCGGCGCGTTCAATGGCCTGCTGATCTCGCTGCTCAAGCTGCAGCCCTTCCTGGTCACGCTCGCCACCTGGTCGATCCTCAACGGCGTCGCCATGATCATCCTGCCGACCGATGGCGGCAGCGTTCCCGGCTGGTGGGTCGGCTTCGGCTATGCCCAGCTGTTCGGCCTGACCAGCCCGGTCTGGATGCTGCTGGCCCTGCTGCTGTTCTGGTGGTGGTTCCGCGCAACGCGGATCGGCGTCACCATCCAGGCAACGGGCTCCAACGAAAAGTCGGCCTTCCTGTCGGGCGTCTCGATCACCCGGGTCAACGTAGTAACCTATGGCCTGTCCGGCCTGTTCGCCGCGGGCGCGGCACTGTATCTGACCACACAGACAGGCGCCGGCTCGCCAACCATCGGCAAGGATTACATCCTGCCGTCGGTGGCGGCGGCGGTCATCGGCGGTGTCAGCCTGTTCGGCGGCCGCGGACATCTCGCCGGCACGCTGATCGGCGCCTTCGTGCTGACCCTCATCGGCAATCTGGTCTTTGTCCTGCATGTGTCGAGCTACTGGCAGCCGGTGGCATCGGGCGTCATCCTGCTGCTCTCGGTGCTGGCCAGTTCCGTCGCCGAAAAGGCCGCAAGGAACCGTGTCCAATGAGCGCTTTCCTCGCCCGCAACCGGCTCATCGTGCTGGCCTATGCCGGCATGGTCGTGCTGCTCCTGGTCACGGCCTTGTTTTCGCCGGGCTTCCTGTCGGTCTCCAACATGCGTTCCACCGTCGTGCTGGCCGCTTTTGTCGGCATCGTCGCGCTCGGCCAGACCTTCATCATCATCGGCGGCGGTATCGACCTGTCGGTGCCATGGGTGCTCAATTCGGCGGCCATCGTCATGGCGCTGCTGTGCGGCGGCCAGGACCTGCCGCTGGTCTGGGTCATGCCGCTGCTGCTTGCCGGCGGCGCGCTCATAGGCCTGATCAACGGCGTCGGCGTCGCCCAGTTCGGCGTGCCGCCGATCATCATGACACTGGCCACCAACGTCATCCTGCAAGGCCTGATCCTGGTGCTGACCGGCGGCTCGCCGACGCCCTCGGCGCCGGCTCTGATTCAGTTCCTGTCGGTCGGGCGCATTGGCGGTTTCCCGGTGATCGCGCTGATCTGGCTGGCTCTGACACTGATGGCGACGCTGCTGCTCTCCAAGGCCGCGTTCGGCCGCCACCTCTATGCGCTCGGCACCAGCGCCACGGTCGCCGAATTCTCCGGCGTGCCCACGGTGCGCACCACCATCCTGACCTATGTCGTCTCGGGCCTCACCGCCGCCTTCGCCGGCATGCTTCTGACCGGCTATTCCGGCCAGGCCTATCTCGGCATGGGCGACGCCTATCTGTTCACCTCGATCGCGGCGGTCGCCATTGGCGGCGCCTCGATCCTTGGCGGCAGCGGCCATTATCTCGGCACCGTCGCCGGCGCCATGGTGCTGACCATCCTCACCGGACTGCTGCCGGCACTGAACCTGTCGAGCGGCGCACTGCTCATCGTCTACGGCGCGGTGATCCTGCTCACCGTGTCGATCGGCAGCGAGACCTTTGCCGGGCTTGGCGGCAGGCTGCGCAGAAAAGAAGGCTGACCATGGTCGAGATCACCTGCGTCGTCAATGCGAAGGCCGAACTTGGCGAAGGCACGCTTTGGGACCCCAAGGCCGGCGTGCTCTGGTGGATCGACATCTGGAAGAAGCTGATCCACCGCTACGACCCCTCGACCGGCAAGGACGAGGTGTTCGAGACGCCGGAATATCTTGGCTGTCTCGGTCTGCGCGAGAAGGGCGGCCTGGTGCTGACCATGACCGACGGCTTCCATTTCTTCGACCCGGCGACCGGCATATTCGAGGCGATCGTCGACCCGGAAGCACATATGCCGAAAACCCGCTTCAACGATGGCAAGCCGGACCGGCAGGGCCGTTTCTGGTCGGGCTCGATGTTCGAGGTGCCTGGCCAGCCGATCGAGTTCATCGGCGCGCTCTACCGGCTCGACCCCGACCTTTCGGTGCACAAGATGATCGACGGCATCGGCTGCTCCAACGGCATGGCCTGGAGTCCGGATTCGAGCGTCATGTATTTCTCCGACAGCCATGCTGGCGCGGTCTGGGCCTATGATTTCGATCCTGCCACCGGCGACATCGAGAACCGCCGCACCTTCATCGACATGACGGTGACCGGCGGTCTCGCCGACGGCGCCACTGTCGATGCCGAGGGCTGCTACTGGGTGACCATTCCGGTGACCAGCAAGGTCTGCCGCTATGATCCGGACGGCCACCTGATGCAGACCGTGCTGCTGCCGACAGACCTGCCGACCTGCTGCGAATTCGGCGGCAAGGATCTCGACATCCTCTATGTCACCACGGCCGTGCTCAGGCGCCCTGCAAGTCATTTCGTCGGCCAGAAACACCCGGGCGGATTGTTCGCGCTCGACGTCGGGGTCAAGGGCTTGACCCTCCCGGCGTTCAAGGGCTGACCTGTGGCTCACGCCGCCGACATGACCAGCGGTATCTCGACCTTGCGGGTCATTCCCATAGCGAAACGACGCTCGAGATAGCCGGCATAGAGCGACAGCGGCCAGCACAGCGCGAAGTAGATCAGCGACACGGTGCCGAACACCATCACCGGCTGGAAGGTCACTGTGTTGACCTGCGTGGCCGCACGGGCAAGCTCGGTCAGCCCGATCAGCGAGGCGATCGACGTCGTCTTGACGATCTGCACCATGAAACCGACGGTCGGCGGCAGCATCAGCCGCACCGCCTGCGGGATGATCACCAGCCGCAGCGTTCGCGTGAAGCGAAAGCCGAGCGCCGTCGCTGCCTCCCACTGCCCCTTCGGGATCGCCTCGATGGCGCCGCGAAAGATTTCGCCGAAGAAGGCGCCGCCATTGAGCGAAAAGGTCACGGCCGCGGCTACCCACGGGTCCGGCCGGTAGCCAAGGAACGAAGAACCGTAATAGGCCATGAACAGCTGGATCAGGATCGGCGTGCCCATGAAGAACTGGATGTAGCCGGCCGCCAGCCAGCGCAGCGGCCGCGCCGGCGCCACCCGGATCGCCGCCACCACCAGGCCGATCAGGCCGCCGCCGGCAAAGGCGATCAACGCCAGCAGGATCGTCCAGCGCGTCGCCAAGAGAAGGAACATCAGTTCGTTGGGGCCGAAATCGCGCAGGCTCATGGCTTCCACCTGAACATGAGCTTGCCGATGCCGGCAAAGAGCAGGCTGGCTGCCTGCACCAGCACGAAATAGATGATGGCGATGATGATGTAGACCTCGAAGCTGCGGAATGTCTGCATGACGAGGTTGTTGGCGACCGCCGTCAGCTCTTCGGCCGCAATCGCGCCGACGATCGAGGTGCCCATGATCTGCAGGATGAATTGCGCGGACAGCGACGGGTAGACCGCGCGCGCCGCCGGCACCAGGATGACATGGCGGATGATGCGAAAGCGGCTAAGGCCGAGCGACTTGGCCGCCTCGATCTGGCCTTCGGGAATGGATTCAATGCCGGCGCGCAGGATCTCGGTGGCGTACGCACCGAGATGGATCGAGAGCGCAACGACGGCCGCAATGTTGCTCGACAGCTTGAAGCCGAACAGCGGCAGCGAGAAGAACACGAAATAGAGCTGGATCAGGAGCGGCGTGTTGCGGATCAACTCGACATAGCAGGCGATCGGCCACGACAGGAAACGCGGCCCGAAGCTGCGGCTGACGGCGCCGGGAATGCCGATGGCGGTGCCGAACAGGATCGACAGCACAGCCAGCTGGATGCTCTTGCCCAGGCCGCTCAGCAGCAGGTCGAGATGGATGAGGATCGGGCTGAATTGCAGGGCGGTTTGCATGGGCATCCCGTCACGAGGTCAACGAGGCGGGGCCGGTCTGCCCCGCCCGACTGGGGATGCGTCGATCAGAACACCGGCAGCGCCGGCAGCGGCTGGTTGCGGTATTTCATCGACAGCGCATCGAGCGTGCCGTCGGTCTTCAACGAGAACAGCCAAGTGTTGATCCACTGGCGCAGATTGTCGTTGCCTTTGGTGACGCCGATGCCGAAGTAGAAGGTCTTGAGCACGTATTTCTGCTCGAACGCGTCGCCGTTCTGCGCCTTCTTCAGATAGATCTCGCCATAGTCGCCGCCACCCATCGCGTCGATCTGGCCCGACACCATTGCCTGCAGCAGCGAGGAATAATCGTCGAAGCGCAGGATCTCAATGCCCGGATTGGCTTCGGCTGCCTTGGTCAGCAGGCCGTCCTCGCCGGTGCCGCGCGTCAGGCCGACCTTCTTGCCGACGAGGTCGGCAACGCCCTTGATGCCAGTGCTCTTCGGCGCGATCACCACCGCCGACTGTCCTGCATAGGGGATCGAATAGTCGATCTGGATGGCGCGAGCCGGCGTGATCGAGAAGATCGAGATAACGGCATCGACCTGCTTGGTCAGCAGTGCCGGGATGCGGCCGGGCGAGGTGACGGTGACGAATTCAACCGGCACGCCGAGCGCCTCGCCCATCTTGTTGGCGACCTCGATGTCGAAACCGGTCGGCTTCAAATTGGCATCGAGAAAGCCGTAGGGCGGCGTCGTGGTGTCGATGGCGACGACCAGCTTGCCGCGCGAGATGATCTCGTCGACCGTCTGCGCCGAAGCAATCGACGGTTTGAGCGCCGACAGCGCCAGCACAATGCCGGCCAGCAACGCGCCGGCGCCTTTCAGGAAAGTCCGCATGTTGTTCCTCCCATGCATTTTCTAGCGCCTTGTGATCGTTCACGCGGGGCGCAGCCGCTCGACGACGTAAAACAGGATCGGCATTTCGCTCGCTGGCTTTCCCCTTGCAAAAACGGGGCACGGCGTTCCTCCGCGACTTATAATGGTATGCTATTATAATATTTAGCACTTGTCTACGAACTCTGACCGGGGGCGCTTGTGTTGACGGGCCGCATACCTTGACGATCAGCGGAAACATCAATCGCTTCGTCACCCTCGGGTTCCACGACGCCCCTACGCGGCTGCTTCGCCAGGGATGACGGCGTTGGGGAGGCTTCGGCCAATCTCGAATGTTCGTGATGATCCAGCGAAACAAACGACGAATCGTGGCTGCCGGCAGGCCCAATCCGTCAAATCAGCCGTGTAGCACTGCTAGATCAGGCCCGACATGTCGGAAAAAGCCATCGCCTTGCGCAGTACCTCGGCGAAGCGTTCGCCGGCGGCTTCGCGCGGGCCGCTGTTGTCGATCGAGGTGACGCCGGGCCCGGACAGGCTCACATTGGCGCTGCGCGCCAGTCGCGCCAGCACCTCGCCGCGTGACTCGCGGCCGCGCATTGCCAGCCGCTCGGCCAGCACTTCAGGCGAGGCGGTGATCTCGACGATGGCCAGATTGGCATAGCGTTCGCGCAAGGAGGGGATGATCGCGCGCGACACATTGGCGACAGCGACACGGCCATTGGCAACGGACCAGTCGACATCGGCGGGGATGCCGTAGCGCAAGCCGTGCGCTTCCCAGGAGATGGCGAAGGCGCCATCGGCTTCGGCCTCGACGAAGGCGGCGTCGGCCAGCGTGTCGTGGTCCTCGCTGGCGACATCGCTCGGCCTGGTGATGACGCGGCGGACGAACTCCAGCCTTGTCTCATCGGCAAAGCGGGCGCGGGCGTAGCCGATCACTGTGTCCTTGCCGGCGCCGCTTGGGCCGACGACGGCGACGAAAACGCCATCGCGGATCGGAAACGTCTCGGCCGACAATTCCCGCTCGATCAATGCCGACACCATCATGCGACCCGGCTTCCCTGCCGCCACACGGTGCGCACCACCGGGACATGGTCGTCGACGCGCACGCGCACCAGATCGGCGCGGCGGCCCTGTTCGATGACGCCGCGATCGGTCAGGCCAACCGCATCGGCCGGGTTCTTCGAGACCATGGCGACGGCCTGCGGCAGGGAAATGCCTTCGACGACATCGCCGAGGAAGAACGCCGACTGGATCAGGCTGAAGGGAATATAGTCGGACGACAAGATGTCGAGCAGGCCGTCGCCGGCCAGCGTCCGTGCCGAGACATTGCCCGAATGCGAGGCGCCGCGCATGACGTTGGGGGCGCCCATCAGCACGCCCATCCCCGCCTCTTTCGAGGCCCTGGCGGCCTCTTCCGTGGTCGGGAATTCGGCGACGCGCACGCCCTGTTCGATCGCCTCGTCGACATGGCCTGATGTGGCGTCGTCGTGGCTGGCCAGCACGATGCCGCGCTCCTGGCAGGCGGCTGATATCACCGCCCGGTTCGGCGCCGAATTGCGCGCCGATTCCCCCATCCGCTTTTCGCAGAACAGCTTGAAGTCGCGATCGGTCAGCTTCAGCTTGCGCTGGTAATAGTAGGCATAGGTCTCGAGATTGACGAACTGGCGCTGGCCTGGCGCATGGTCCATCAGCGATGCCAGTCTGACCCGCTCGTCGCCATCGAAATTGGCGAAAGCCCTAAGGCAGTCCGGCGCCGAAACCTCGCAGCGCAGATGGATGAAATGGTCGGCGCGCAGACGGTCCTGCTTCACACTGTCCTCGATTGCGTCGGCCAGCTTGCGGATGTCGGCCGATGTCAGGTCGGCGTCTTCGTCCATGCCGACGCGCAAGGCGTCGAGCACGGTGGTGATACCGGCGGTCGCCACCTGCGCGTCATGGGCGAGCACGGCAGCGATCGGATTCCAGCGCACCTTGGGCCGCGGCGCGTAGTGGCCTTCGAGATGGTCGGTGTGCAATTCGACCAGCCCGGGAATGACATAGTCGCCGCCCATATCCTCGCCGATGCGGCTGATGCCGGATTCGATGCCGGCGATAAAGCCGTCGCGCAGCACCAGCGAACCCTCGACGATCTCGTCGGCAAGCACGATGCGGGCATTGTGGAGAACAGTCTCGGCGGTCATTTCAGGCAGTCCTTCAGGCGGTTTTTCTGGCCGGGCGGCGCCCGAGCGCGTGATGCGAGAGCACCATGAACGGTGCACCCGGTTCGGTTTCGACAAACAAGGTCAGCGCATCCACCAGCACCTTCTGTTGCAGCACTTCCGCGAACAGGCTGTCGATCGCTGCGCGCAAACGAGGGCTTTCCTGTGACCCCGCCCGGCCGGACAGCGTCATGTGGAAGCGAAAGGTTTCGAAGACATAGGGGTAACCCCATTGGCAGAGATTGCGGAACTCGGCCGGCTTCAGCGAATCCGGGCTGCGCCGCTCGATTTCCGCCTCGCTCAGCGGTGCGCGAAACCGGTCGAAATCGCGCACCACGTCATCGGCGAACCGGTTGAGCGCAGGCACTGGCTCTTCCGGCACCAGTGCGAAGAAGCCGTCGATCTGGCTCACGACGAGACGCGGGATGGTCACCACCGGCGTCGCCTCGGCAAAATGGTCGAGTGCGGCGCGCAGAGAGGCTTCGGTCTCGTCGGCAGCCAGGCGGAAGGGGGCTTTCAGCGTCGCGTGGAAACCATAGCGGCGCGCCGAGGCGGTGTGGAAAGCGACTTCCGCCGCCGACAGGTCGGCTACAGCCTCGACCGGCCTTGTCGCGGCGCCGAACGGGTCGCGGCCGAGCCAGTTGGCGGCGATCCGCGCCAGCGGCTCGTCCTGCCGGGGGGTGAAATAGAGAGCATAACGCATGGAAAGTCCTTGTCAGCTTCGCTGCCATAGGTGATTTCCATGACGAATTGACGAAGCCTTGCTGGCTTTCAGGTAACAAAACGCTGCGGCGCGGTCATTAGCCGACGATTTTTTCGTGCTGGACCAGGGAGCGAGTGCTCACGCAGCGACCGGTCAGGCCTTCATCAGCCACTCGTGCTCGGGCGCATTGTGGAATTTCCACGTCCGCTTCGGCCCGGCCATGACGTTGAGATAATAGAGGTCGTAGCCGTGGCAGGCGGCGCAGGGGTGATAGCCCCCGGGCACCAGCACGACATCGCCATCCTCGATCGCCATCGCTTCGTCGAGCGCGCGGTGGCCATTCTTGTCGGCATCGGTGTAGACCCGCTGGAAGGCAAAGCCCTGCGGCGGGTTGAGACGGTGATAGTAGGTTTCCTCGAGATAGGATTCGGCGGGTAGATTATCCTGGTCATGCTTGTGCGGCGGGTAGCTCGACGTGTGGCCGCCAGGCGTGATGACCTCGACCACCAGCAGCGAATCGGCCGGCTTGCCCTCCGGCAATATGTTGGTGACATAGCGCGTGTTGGTGCCCTTGCCGCGCACCTCCTGGTCGAGATCGTCCGGTGCGATCACCCGCACCGGCAGGCCGCCGCCAAGGCCCGGCGCCGAGCAGACGGCAAGTTCCAGCTCGGTATCCGCCGTCACCGACCAGTCGGAGCCTTGCGGAATGTAGACCGACCACGGCTTGCCCTCGAAGGGCGACATGCGCTCGCCGAGCAGGCCGAGATCCTTGCCGCCGGCTGAAGCCTTGCCCTTGCCGGTAACGAACACCAGGCAGACTTCGCGATCCTCCGTCTTGCCGGACGCGCTCTCGCCGGGCTTCAACCGATGCAGGTCGAAACCGACATAGGTCCAGCCGGCGCTTTTCGGCGTCACATGGGCGACGCGGCCATGGCCTTTGTCGGCTTTGACGAGCAGCTTCGACATTTCTTGTCTCCTATTCCAGTGGCCTGACGGTTGCAGGCCTGTAAAGCCAAGTCGTTTGTTTGAAAGGACCATTGCAAACGTTCGGAAATTGGCCGGCGCCCTTCCAACTTCGTCATCCTAGGGCGAAGCAGGAGCGAAGCTCCGTCGCGGAGACCCTAGGATCCATGCCGTGACCTCAGTCAAAGAGTGCAGCGGAGCGGAATTCTGCACCGCAGCGGCTGTTTCGATGTCGCGGCATGGATCCTCGGGTCTGCGCCGCGTCGCTACGCTCCTTGCTCCGCCCGTGGATGACGAAGCTGGAGGCCTTGCGGTGAGTCTCCAACAACGCGACCCGTCATGCGCGCAGTACCCGACCCGTAAGCCTTCTGCGCCATGGGCCGCTTTATTCCTTCGGCTCGACCGGCTGCTTCGCCTCGTCAGCGGGCTTATAGAGATAAAAGAACTGCCAGACGGCGTAGCCGGCGAAGCCGAGCGCGATCATGCCCCAGAACGGTGTGCCGGTGGCGAACTCGATGATCGACCAGATGACGCAGACCGCGACGATGGCGACACGCCGCCACAAAGGCCGGAAGAAGGGGTGTTCGGAATCTTTCATCGGGCCAATCTACAGCAATCGGCCTCGCCGGGAACCCGTCGCACCAGCCATTGAGAAACTAGACATTTGGAAAGCCTTGCGTCTCGACCGTATAGCCGGCGGCGGTCATGACGCGCATCAATTCCTTGTAGCCAACCTCTGCCATCCTGAGCGGCGGGTTCTTCTTCGGATCCTGCTCGGCCTCGACCACGAACCAGCCCTCATAGCCATGGTCGGCGAAGCGCTGCACGATGGAGCCGAAATCCAGCGAGCCGTCGCCCGGCACGGTGAAGGCGCCGAGCGCCACCGCGTCGAGGAAGGACTGCTTCGTGCGATCGAGCTTTTCGATCACCCCCATGCGAACGTCCTTCACATGCACATGGCTGATCCGGGTATGATGGTTGTCGATGGCGCGCAGAACGTCGCCGCCGGCGAATGCCAGATGGCCTGCATCGAGCAGCAGCGGAATGCCGGCTCCGGAATGGCGCATGAAGGCATCGAGTTCCGGCTCGGTCTCGACCACCGCCGCCATGTGGTGATGATAGGACAGCGGCATGCCCTGTTCGGCGCACCATTCGCCAAATTCGGTCAGGCGCTTGGCGTAGGCCTTCATCTCAGCATCCGACAGCTTCGGCTTTGTGGCGAGCGGCTTCGAGCGGTCGCCCTGGATCGAACGGCCGACCTCGCCATAGACGATGCAAGGCGCATTCACCGCCTTGAACAGGTCGATCATCGGCTGGATGCGATCCTTGTTGTCGGCCATCTCCCCATCGACCAGCGTGCCGGAGAACCAGCCACCGCACAGCGTGACGTCGGCTGCCTTCAGGATCGGCAGCATGATTTCGGGATCATTGGGAAAACGCCGGCCCATCTCCATGCCGGTGAAGCCGGCCGAGCGCGACTGGCGCAGACATTCTTCCAGCGACACATCATCGCTGAGTTCCGCAAGATCGTCGTTCCACCACGCAATGGGGGACATGCCCAGTTTGGCTTTCAAGTCGTCACTCCGGTTCTTGTTCACCCTCCCCCTTGTGGGCAGGGTCGCTGCGAAGCAGCGGGGTGGGGGGTGGCGCCGGACCCCCACCCGGACCTTCGGTCCGACCTCCCCACAAGGGGGAGGTAGGGGTGACAGCGCCTATATCAATCGCCGACGGTCTGCATCTTCCGCTTCTCGTCATACGCCTTGCGCGCCGCGTTGACCTGCGGCCGTACAGACACTTCCGGCACCGCCACGTCCCACCAATGGCCCCCGGCATCGGTGGAAACCAGCGGGTCGGTGTCGATGACCAGGACGGTGGTGCGGTTGTTCTTCTTTGCCTTCTCCAGCGCGTTTTCCAGCCCGGCGATCGACGGCACCTTCTCGGCGATCGCCCCCATGCTCGCCGCATGCGCGGCAAAGTCGATGTCGGGCAGGACCTCGTGGCGCGAATCCTTCAGCAGATTGTTGAAGTTGGCGCCGCCGGTCGCCATCTGCAGCCGGTTGATGCAGCCATAGCCGCGATTGTCGAGCAGCACGATGGTGAGCTTGAGGCCGAGCATCACCGAGGTGGCGATCTCCGAATTCATCATCAGGTAGGAGCCGTCGCCGATCATGACGACGATCTCCTCGCCGGGCTTCGCCATCTTGGCTCCGAGCCCGCCGGCAATCTCGTAGCCCATGGTCGAGAAGCCATATTCGCCATGGTAGGATCCGGGCGCGCCCGCCTGCCATAATTTATGCAGTTCGCCCGGCAGGCCGCCGGAGGCATTCAGCAGCGTCACACCGGAGCCCATGGCGCGCTGCACGGCGCCGATCACCTGCGCATCGGAGGGGCAGGCGGCATTGGTCGACGCCGTCACCTTGGCCGCCTCGACCTGCCAGGCCTTCTTGCCGGAGGACGCATTGTCGGTCCAGCTTGCCGGCGCCTTCCAGCCCTTCAGCGCAGCACCGAGTTCGGCCAGGCCCTCGGCCGCATCGGCCACCAATGGTAGGGCGCGGTGCTTGCCGGCGTCGAAGGGCTGCACGTTGAGCCCGATGATGGTCTTGCCCGAATTCTTGAACAGCGCCCACGAACCAGTGGTGAAGTCCTGCAGGCGCGTGCCGATGGCCAGCACGACATCGGCGTCCTCAGCCAGCCGGTTGGCGGCAGAAGTGCCGGTGACGCCGACCGCCGCCATGTTGAGCGGATGGTCGTCCGGCAGCGAGGATTTGCCGCCTTGCGTCTCGCAGACCGGGATGCCGGCGCTCTCGGCGAATTTCGCCAGTTCGTCCGACGCCTGCGAATAGAGGACACCGCCGCCGGCGATCACCAGCGGCTTTTTTGCGCCCTCTAGCGCCGCGACCGCGGCGGCAAGCTCATGGCGATCCGGGCGCGGCCGGCGCTGGTGCCAGACCCGCTCGGCAAAGAAACTCTCGGGGTAGTCGTAGGCCTCGGCCTGCACGTCCTGGCACAGAGACAGCGTCACCGGGCCGCATTCGGCCGGATCGGTCAGCACAGCCATGGCGCGGCTGAGCGCAGGAATGATCTGCTCCGGCCGGGTGATGCGGTCGAAATAGCGCGAAACCGGACGGAAGCAGTCGTTGACCGTCGCCGTGCCGTCGGAGAAATCCTCAGCCTGCTGCAGCACCGGGTCGGGAATGCGGTTCGCGAAGACGTCGCCCGGCAAAAACAGGACAGGCAACCTGTTTACATGGGCGAGCGCCGCCGCCGTCACCATGTTGAGCGCGCCGGGGCCGATCGAAGAGGTCGCGGCCATGAAGCGGCGGCGGAAATTCGCCTTGGCGTAGGCGATCGCCGCATGTGCCATCGCCTGTTCATTGTGGGCGCGGAAGGTCGGCAATTCGTCGCGCAGCTGATAGAGCGCCTCGCCGATGCCGGCGACATTGCCGTGGCCGAAGATCGCCCATACGCCGCCGAAGATGGGGACTTTGCGACCGTCGATCTCGGTCATCTGGCGCGACAGGAAGCGGGTCAGCGCCTGCGCCATTGTCAGGCGGATTGTCTTGCTCATGGTGTTTTCCTCCGCAGTCCTATTCGCGCCTTCTTATGCCGCCTTGCGGCCGCGCGCGGCAAGCCACGCATCCGTCAACTGTTCGAAGCGTGACGCCATGTCGGCGATCGCCTCGTCATCCGACATCTTGCCGGCCAGCCATTGTTCGGCCGCATGGACGAAGATGGTGCGGCCGACGGCAAAGCCCTTGACGATGGGCGCCTTGGCGGTGGCGGCGAAGGCCGCTTCCAGCTCGTCCTGTGGCGCCTCCAGGCCAAGCAGCACGACGCCGCGGCACCACGGGTCGTGCTTCAGGATGACGGCCTCGATCTTCGCCCAGGCGCCGCTCGACGCCTGCGGCTCGAGCTTCCACCAGTCCGGCTTGATGCCGAGCGCATAGAGTTCCTCCAACGCGCGCGGGATCGTCGTGTCGTCGAGCTTGCCATGTTTGCCGGCAATGATCTCGATGAGAAGTTCCCTGCCGACCTTCCGCGCGCCTTCGAACAGGGCGCGCAGTTTGTGCTGCTGTTCGTCCTTCAGCGCCGCCGGATCGTCGGGATGATAGAAGCACAGGCATTTGATGCAGTGGTCGACCGGCCATTCGACAAGCTGCGAGCCGATGTCCTGCGAGAATTCGAAGCGCAGCGGCCGCGAACCCGGCAGCTCCACCGGCCGCCCGAGCCAGGCGAAGGAATGCCTAGCGAATTCGAACATCGCCTTGCGGCCGTGTTTCTCGTCGATCAGCATGCCGTAGCCGTCGCGGCCGGCGGCGACCTTAGCCGCGGCCTTGACTGCCAGCACCTTGAAGTCTTCGATCCGGGCCGGATCGGCACCGGCCTTCGCCGCCACATCCTCCAGCTGGATGCGATGGTCGCAGGCGAGCGCCATCAGCGAGGCGACGTCGCGCCGGCGCGTCGTCGCCCAATGGATGTGGTTGATCGCCTCGTCCTTGCGCAACGCCAGATGCTTGCTGCCGTGTTTGAGGAAGAACCGCAGTTCTTCGAAGGTCGGATATTCCGGCGCGCAGAGCAGCCGCGACACGGCGAAGGCGCCGCAGGCGTTGGCCCAGGTCGCCGCCGTCGCATGGTCTTCGCCACCCAGCCAGCCGCGCAGGAAGCCGGACATGAAGGCGTCGCCGGCGCCGAGCACATTGTAGATCTCGATCGGAAAGCCCTTGCCGACGACACCGTCCTCGAGATCGTCGCTGATCGGTCCGTCATAGACGATGCAGCCCATGGCGCCGCGCTTCAAGACGATGGTGGCGGACGACAGCGAGCGGATCGTCTTCAAGGCACTGAGGCAATCGTCGGCGCCCGACGCGATCATGATCTCTTCCTCGGTGCCGACGATGAGGTCGCAATCGGGCAGCACCGTCTTCAGCTGGGCCGAGACCCGGTCCGATTTCACATAGCGCTCGAACCCCTCGGCATGGCCGGCGAGGCCCCACAGGTTCGGCCGGTAGTCGATGTCGAACACCACCTTGCCGCCCTTGGCCTTCATGATGCGGATCGCCTTGCGCTGGGCGGCGTCGCTGTTGGGCCTGGAAAAATGCGTGCCGGTGACGACGATCGAGCGCGCCCTGGCGATGAAGGCCTCGTCGATGTCTTCCGGCGCCAGCGCCATGTCGGCGCAATCCGAGCGGTAGAAGATCATCGGCGAAACGCCTTCGTCCTCGACCGACAGCAGCACCAAAGCGGTAAGCCGTTCCTTGTCGGTCTTCAGGCCGTCGACATTGACGCCTTCACGCGTCAACTGCTCGCGGATGAAGCGGCCCATCTGCTCGTCGCCGACGCGGGTGAGCAGCGCCGAGCGCAGGCCGAGCCTGGCGGTGCCGACAGAGATATTGGCCGGGCAGCCGCCGACCGATTTGGCGAAGGAGGTGATGTCCTCCAGTCGCGAGCTGATCTGCTGCCCATAAAGGTCTACGGAAGCGCGACCGATGGTGATGACGTCGAGCGGCGCGTATTCAGCGTCCACGGCTTCGCTCATTGGAACCTCCCGTCGGCCTTGTTGTGTTGGGGTACACGCGCGAGTGGCAGCGTGGCGCCGGGAATATGAAATAATAATTCCAATCCATAGTCAATATGGAATGAGCGTTCCTTCGGGGAAAAGTACCTTTCGGCGGTGGATCAGGCCTTGCGCTTCCGACCCGTGTCGCGTCGCTTCTCGCCGACGCCGACGGTCAGCGCCATGGCCAGCGCCATTGTCGCCGACAGCGAGCGGAAGCCGGCGAAATCGGCCTCGGCAACCTCGAACCAGACCTTGGCGAACTGGGCGAGCGGGGAAAACGAGCTGTCGGTGATGGCGACGATCGGCACGCCCTGTTCCGAAATACTGCGCGCCTCCTCGATGGTGGCAGGCGCATAGGGCGAGAAGGAGATGGCGATGACGGCATCCGCCGGCGTCGCGAAGCCGATCATCTCGGCATTCAGCCCGGCCGCCGATTCGATCAACTGGTTGCGGATCTTCAGCTTGCCCAGCGCATAGGCGATGTAGGAGGCCACCGGATAAGAGCGGCGCTTGGCCAGCACGTAGATGGTTTCCGCCTTTGCCAGCAGGGAAATAGCGTCTTCCAGATGCGCATCGTCCAGCGTGCGCGAAATGTCGTTGAGCGAGGTGCTGGCGGCGGCGACGAAGCCGTCGAAGATCGACCGATGGCCGACGCCGCCCTCAGCCTTGATGCGCAACGCCTGCAGCCTTTCGTCGTAGGAGGAGTTGCGCTCGCGCAGCCGTTCGCGAAACACCTGCTGCAGGCTGGTGAAACCATCGAAGCCAAGCTGCTGGGCAAATCGGATCAGGGTTGAAGGCTGCACGCCGGCCGAAGCGGCGATGCTGGCGGCGGTGCCGAAGGCGATATCGTCGGGATTGTCGAGCGCATGGGCAGCGATCTGGGCGATGCGCTTCGGCAGGCTTTCGCGCCGCTCCAGGATGGTGGTGCGCAGCGTCTCGAAATCGCGAGGTACCCGTTCGTCCATCGTCGCTCTGTCCGGGCTCATGCGTGAAGCGTCCCTCTGTGCATCATCATAGCGAGCCTGCGCAAGAACACCATAAAAAATGAGGCAGACATTCCATTCCATGAAAAAATGGACTAATTCATCCACGCAACGCTTCAGGCAGTGGAGAAACGGAAAATGGTCGGCGTCGGTCTCATCGGTACGGGTTTCATGGGCAAGTGTCACGCCATCGCATGGAGCGCCGTCAGCGCCGTCTTTCCCGACGTTGCCAAGCCACGGCTCGTCCATCTCGGCGAGGTCAATGAAGAGCTCGCCCGGCGCAAGGCGGGCGAGTTCGGTTTCGCCAAGGCGTCCGGCGACTGGCGTGCCGTCGTCAACGATCCCGAAGTCGATATCGTCTCGCTGACCACGCCCAACCAGTTCCATCCGGAAATGGCCATCGCCATCCTGGAAGCAGGCAAGCATCTGTGGTGCGAAAAGCCGATGGCGCCGAGCTTTGCCGAGGCTGAAGCCATGGCGGCGGCGGCGAAAAAGTCCGGCAGGGTCGCGGCGCTCGGCTACAACTACATCCAGAGCCCCGCCATCCGCCATATCGGCGCTTTGCTGGAAGAGAAGATCATCGGCGAGGTCAACCATCTGCGCATCGAGATGGACGAGGACTTCATGGCCGACCCGGAAGCGCTGTTCTTCTGGAAGCACGAGGCGGCCTCCGGTTACGGCGCGCTCGACGATTTCGCCGTGCATCCGCTGTCGCTGGTCTCGGCCCTGTTCGGCCGCGTCGCCAACGTCATCTGCGACATGGCCAAACCCTATGCCGATCGCAAGCTGGCCAGCGGCGGCCGTCGCGCGGTCGAAACCTACGACATCGCCAGCGTGCTGATGCATCTGGAGAATGGCATTGCCGGCACGCTGCTGGTCAACCGCTCGGCCTGGGGCCGCAAGGGCCGCATCGCCGTCCAGATCTTCGGCTCGAAAGGGTCGATCCTGTTCGACCAGGAACGATCGAACGAATTCCAGCTTTACCTCACCGCCGACCGGCCGACCGAGCAGGGCTACCGCACCATCCTGGTGGCACCGCACCACAAGCCCTATGACCTCTTCGTGCCGGCGCCAGGCCATGGCCTCGGCTTCAACGACCTCAAGATCATCGAGTGCCACGAATTGCTGACGCGGCTTGAAGGCAGGCCGGCGCGGCTCATCGAGTTTGCCGAAGGGCTGGAGATCGAGCGCACCGTGCACGCGATGGCGCGTTCGTTCGAGGAGAAGCGCTGGGTGGACGTGCGGTGATATAAGCCCGCTTCAGACGACCGTGGCCGCAGCGTTCGCCTCCCAGCCGTTGACCCAGACCTGCCGCAAGCGGTCGCCTTCGCCCTTGAACCGCAACCCCGTCGCCTGGCAATCCTCGATCCGGTCGCTGCGGAAATTGCGGATCGCCTGGCGCAGATCGCACCAGGCGACGATGTTGGCGGTTTCGGCGTAGTAGATGAGCGCGATCGGGCGGATGAGGCGCTCGGAGGCGCGGCCCATTTCGTCTCGATAGGAGAGGTAGAGCTTCTCCTCGTCACGGATGGCGCGTCGCACCAGCGCCAGGTCGATCGCGCCGGTAGAAGGCGTGGCGAAACCCCAGGCATGCAGCGCATTGGCGTCGAATATCTGGCGCAAGGGTGATGGCACGGCGCCGGCGATCTTGACGCTGACGCGCTTGGCCGCTTGCTTGAGCTCGCTGTCGCCCGTGCGCTCCAACAGCGCCAGCGACAGGACGATCGCCTCCATCTCCTCGATCGAGAACATCAGCGGCGGCAGGTCGAAGCCGGGGCGCAGGATATAGCCGATGCCGCGTCCGCCCTCGATCGGCACGCGCATCGCCTGCAGCGCTGCGATGTCGCGATAGATCGAGCGCACCGTCACTTCCAGCCGCTCGGCAATCGTCGCCGCCGTCACCGGCTGCCGCGCCAGCCGCACGATCTGGATGATCTCGAACAGGCGTGACGCCTTGCGCATTTTTTCCCCGGGTTGCGAGCCCAACTGACACAGCATTGTCAGTTGGGCTGATCTATAGGAGCGCCTATCGAATTGAAAATCAACACAATCCGCGGCGGCTTGGCCGAGCGAAGCGACAGGCAACTGACATGGACTATGCGGAAAATCTCTGGCTTTTCTTTATCCTGCTGTTCGGCATCATCGCCGTTCCGGGCATGGACATGCTCTTCGTGCTCGCCAATGCACTGACCGGCGGACGCGACAGGGGTCTCGCCGCGACTGGCGGCATCATGGTCGGCGGCATGGTGCATACGCTGAACGGCGCCATCGGCGTCGGCCTGCTGATGCATTTCGTGCCGATCCTGTTCAAGCCGCTTCTGCTTGCCGGCGCCGCCTACATGGCCTTTATCGGCATCACGCTGATGCGCAGTTCCATCACTGTCGGTCAGGAGGGGCCTGCCGGCAGCCGTTCCGCATGGAAGGCCTTTCGCCAGGGTTTTGTGACCTGCCTGATCAACCCGAAGGCATACCTGTTCGTGCTTGCCGTCTATCCGCAGTTCCTGAAACCGGACTACGGTCCGATCTGGATGCAGGCGACGATCATGGGGCTGCTGACCGTGGTGACGCAGGCTGCGATCTATGGCGGACTGGCGATCACGGCCGGCCGCAGCCGCAATCTTCTGATCGCCAATCCGAGGGCGACCATTTTTGCCGGCCGGGCGGCCGGACTGCTGCTCTTTGCCGTGTCGGTGTTCACGGCATGGGAGGGGCTAAGGGCGGCGTAGGGATTTCTTGCGAAGAGGACCCCCACCCCCTAACCCCTCCCCACAAGGGGGAGGGGGACTCCAGTCGACGCCGACAACGGCAAACTGCCGACGTTTTCAGGCGTCAAAGGTTCGAGTAGGAGTGCGCGGCAGCGTTCCCTCCCCCTTGTGGGGAGGGTTAGGGTGGGGGTCCTTCTTCGCAAGTATCCATATGCGATTGTCCTCCCTCTTGTGGGCAGGGGTTAGGGGTGGGGGTCCGTGCCGGGCAAAGGCCGGCAACAGTGGCTCAAGCGGCTCCCTGCCGGTTGTCGATCATGGCGCGGCGTGTCGAGCGGCGCCATTCGACAGCACCCGCAAGGCCGTGCAGCACCGTCTCGGTAGTCGCCCAGTCGATGCAGCCATCGGTGATGCTCTGGCCATAGACCAGCGGCTTGCCCGACACCACGTCCTGCCGGCCGGCGATGAGATTGCTCTCGATCATCAGGCCGATAATGCGCTCGTCGCCCGCCGCGACCTGGCCGGCGACGTCGGCCGCGACCTTGGGCTGGTTCTCGGGCTTCTTGGCCGAATTGGCGTGGCTGACATCGATCATCAGCCTGGGCGCAACGCCGATCCGGGCGAGTTCCACAGCGGCGGCTTCGACGCTCGCCGCGTCATGGTTGGGCTGAACGCCGCCGCGCAGGATGACGTGGCAGTCCTCATTGCCCGTGGTCGTGGCGATGCCGCTGCGCCCGCCCTTGGTCACCGCCATGAAATGATGCGGCTGGGCGGCGGATTTCACCGCCTCGGCGGCTATGCGAAGATTGCCGTCGGTGCCGTTCTTGAAACCGACCGGGCAGGAGAGGCCCGAGGCCAGCTCGCGGTGGATCTGGCTCTCGGTCGTGCGCGCACCGATCGCGCCCCAGGCAACCAGGTCGGCAATGTATTGCGGTGTGGTCATGTCGAGGAATTCGGTCGCCGCCGGCAGGCCGAGATTGTTGACGGCCGACAGCACATTGCGCGACATTCGCAGCCCCTTGTCGATGTTGAAGCTGCCGTCGAGGTCGGGATCGTTGATCAGGCCTTTCCAGCCGACCGTCGTGCGCGGTTTCTCGAAATAGACCCGCATCACGATCTCCAGCCGGTCCGACAGGCTCTCGCGCAGCGCTGCCAGGCGGCTGGCATAGTCGACGGCCGCGACCGGATCGTGGATCGAACACGGGCCGACAATGACGAGCAGCCGGTCGTCGGTGCCGTTCAAGATGGCATGGGTTGCGTTGCGCGATGCGCTGACGGTGCGCGTCGCGGTCAAAGTGCGCGGGATCTCCCGCATCACCTCGTCCGGTGTGCTCAGTTCTCGGATTTCCTTGACCCGAAGGTCGTCTGTGGTGGTCAACACGGCTTTCTGCTCCTGTCGAGAGCATGATGCCGAAAAGTGTGAAGCGGTTTTCGGACGACATCATGCTCCTCTTTGATTTAGAGGGAACCTGCCGGCTGAAACAAAAAAGCCGCCAGGTATGGCGGCTGTTCGGATCTTGTTGCTGCAATCTTCAGATCGAGCGCAATCCTCCCGCCGCCAGCGAGCTCCTAAAGTACCAATATGTGGCGGTCAGGTTGATCATGAGGCTCATATAGTCGATGCGGAGGCGCTTGTCACGTGCTGTAAATGAGCTGGCGAAATCTCTGGCGAGAGCGCTCCTCTCCCCGTCACTATACGGGGAGAGGATGCCGGCAGGCAGATGAGAGGCAGCGCTTGCGTCGAAGGATAAGGAAAGGGGCGAAAAGCCCCGACTTCAATAAACTCTGTAACTGTCAAAGTCGGTGCTGCCCCTCATTGCCCTGCCGGGCATTTCTCCCCGTATAGTGACGGGGAGAAACCGGCCGGTCGCGGCGCCGATCCTATTCCGGCGACGACCCAGCAATGCTCTGGTCGTAGTCGACCAGCGATCCGGTCATGACGCCCGACTGCGGGCTCACCATGTAGCTGATCAGCCGCGCAAGCTGGTCCGGCTTCACCAACTGGCCCATAGGCTGCGCCGCTTCGGCCTTTGCCAGCCAGTCGTCTGGCGCATCGTGCCATTTCTTCTGCACGATGTCCTCGCCCTCTGTGTCCATCCAGCCCGGCAGCACCGCGTTGCAGCGGATGCGGTTGTAGCGATAGGCATTGGCGACGTTCTTGGTCAGCGTCATCAGCGCGCCCTTGCTGGTCGAATAGGGCGTCAGGAACGACTGGCCGGTATGCGCAGACATCGACAGCACATTGACCATCGAGCCGGGTGCCTTCTTTTCCAAGAGATGCGCCACCACGCCTTGCATCAGGAAAAACGGGCCGCGCACATTGGTATCGAAGATGGTGTCGAAAAGCTCCTCGGAGGTTTCGACCAGCGAGCCGCGCGCCGATGTCGCGGCGGCATTGACCAAGGCGTTGATGGTGCCGAAATGCGAGATCGCGCTGGCAACGGCGCGCTTGCAGTCGGCCACCTTAGAGACGTCGGCGCTGATGAAGATCGCGTCGACGCCCGCATTCTTGAAATGGGCGACGGCCTTGTCGCCCTTCTCTTGCGAGCGGCCGATGAGCGCCAGTGCCCGGCAGCCCTCGTCGGCCAGCGCTTCGGCAACGGCAAAGCCGATCCCCTGGGCGCCACCGGTGACGATGGCGCGTGTCTGTGAATTGCGATCGGCTGTTCCGCTCATCGCTCTGCTCCTGTGGTTTCTTCCTAAGGTTTCTTACTTGTCGAGACGGACGGTCTTGCCGGTCGTTGCTGATTTCAGCGCCGCATCGGCCAGCTTCAGCGCGACGAGGCCGTCAGCGCCGCTCGGCGACGCTTTCTTGCCCGAGGTCGCGGCTGTGATGAACGCGGCGATCTCAATGGCATAGGCGTCGAGGTAGCGGGTCATGAAGAAGTCGTGCAGCGGCGGGCGCGTATAACCCTTCTCGTTGGCCAGTTCGATCGACACCGGGCGCTGGTTCTCGGCGGCAACCATGCCTTTCGAGCCATGCACCTCGATGCGCTGGTCGTAGCCATAGGTGGCGCGGCGCGAGTTGGAGATGACGGCCTGCTTGCCGGAAGCGGTTTCCAGGATGACGCTGACGCTATCGAAATCGCCGGCAGCACCAATCTTCTTGTCGACCAGCACCGAGGCATGGGCGCTGACCGCCACGACCTCTTCGCCGAGCAGGAAGCGCGCCATGTCGAAATCATGGATGGTCATGTCGCGAAAAATGCCGCCCGAGCGCTTGATGTAGTCGATCGGCGGCGCGCCGGGATCGCGCGAGGTGATAGTGACCATCTCGACGGTGCCGATGGCGCCGTCGTCGATCGCCTTGCGCACGGCGGCGAAATGCGGGTCGAAGCGGCGGTTGAAGCCGACCATCAGCGTCGCCTTGGTTTTTTCGACCACGGCCAGGCACTTCTCGACGCGCTTGACGTTGAGGTCGATCGGCTTCTCGCAGAAGATCGCTTTGCCGGCCTTGGCGAAGCGCTCGATCAGATCGGCATGGGTGTCGGTCGGCGTGCAGATGACGACGGCGTCGATATCCCCGGCTTTCTCGATATCCTCGATGCTGCGCACCTCGGCGCCATAGGCGCTCGCCAGCTCTTTGGCGGCCTTCTCGAACGCGTCGGCAACGGCAACCAGTTTGGCCTGCGGGTTGGAGCCGACGGCGCGGGCGTGGACCTTGCCGATGCGGCCGGCACCGAGGAGAGCGAAGCGAACGGTCATGATATTTCCTCTGGGGGGATGGGTTAGAGAGAGTTGTGTCCACACCTTCCTTTTGGGGGAAGGTGGCAAGGCTATTTTTCGAGCGCGCCAGAAAACAGGATGACCATCCTGTTCAGGCCGCGAGTTCCGCCTCCCCGGTCTTGGCGCCGGTGATGTAGGAGACGATGTCGTTTCCGTCGGTGTTCTCCTTGCGCAGATTGGCGACGATGCGGCCGCGCCGGAACACGACGATGCGGTCGCAGAGATCGAACACCTGGCGCATATTGTGGCTGATCAGGATCAGCGGCTCGCCATTGTCCTTGAGCGTGCGGACGATGTTTTCGACCTGCGCGGTCTCCTGCACGCCAAGGGCAGCCGTTGGCTCGTCCATGATGA
Source organism: Mesorhizobium sp. M1066 (assembly GCF_040318635.1). NCBI lineage: Bacteria > Pseudomonadati > Pseudomonadota > Alphaproteobacteria > Hyphomicrobiales > Phyllobacteriaceae > Mesorhizobium > Mesorhizobium sp. M1066. Next base: position 7,088 of record NZ_JAMYMR010000033.1, on the reverse strand, counting down.
TCAGCTTGGAGGCGAAGGTCGCCGTCCGGGCGATCGCCACGCACTGGCGCTGGCCGCCCGACATGTGGCGGATGGTGTTGGACAGATTGGGGATCTTCACCGCCGTGCGGACGAGCGCCGCCTCGGTCGCCTTGCGCATGTATTTGCGGTCGAGGATCGAGAACGGGCCGAGGTTGAACAGCACCTTCTCGCGGCCGAGGAACAGGTTCGACGGCACGTCGAGATCGTCGGCCAGCGCCAGGTTCTGGAACACGGTCTCGATGCCCGCCGTGCGAGCCTCGATCGGCCCGGCAAAATTCACTTCCTTGCCGTCGAACCAGATCTGGCCGCTGGTGCGCTGCTCGACGCCGGTGATCTGGCGCACGAAGGTCGATTTGCCGGCGCCGTTGTCGCCCATGATGGCGACATGCTCGCCCTTGCGCAGCTCGAAATTCGCGCCTTCCAGCGCATGCACGCCGCCATAGCGCTTGGTCAGGTTTTCGGTCTTCAGGACGATGTCTGACATGGTCATGCCCTCATTGCCCGCAGGCGTTGGCGCCACTGGTCGAGAACCACCGCACCGACGATGATCACACCCTTGACCATCTCCTGGTAGTAGGCGTCGAGGCGCAGGAAGGTGAAGCCCGAGATGATGACGCCGAAGATCAGCGAGCCGATCACCGTGCCGATGATCGAGCCGCGGCCGCCCGACAGGGAGACGCCGCCGATGACCGCCATGGCGATGGCGTCGAGTTCGTACATCACGCCCATGCCGGACTGCGCGGTCAGGTTCTTGGAGCTCAGCACCACGGCGGCGAGCGCTGCGAGAATGCCGGCGATGACGTAGACCAGGATCTTGTGGTTGGCGATCTTGATGCCGGACATGCGCGCGGCATCTTCGTTGGAGCCGATCGCGTAACAGTGCTTGCCGTACCTGGTGTAGGTCATGATCAGCTGGAACAGGATGGCCAGCGACAGAAAGATGACGACGGGCATCAGGCCTTTGCCGATGCCGGCGAAACTCTCGGTGGGAAACGAGATCGGCTGGCCCTTGGACCACCATTTGGCGATGCCGCGCGCGGTCACCATCATGCCGAGCGTGGCGATGAACGGCGGAATGCGCGTGTAGGCGATCAGCGCGCCATTGACCAGGCCGGCAAACAGGCCGCAGGCGATCGCCACCAGCAGCGGCACGATGACAGGCAGGTCCGTCCAGCCTTGCGCCAGGAACATCGCCTTGGGATTGGGGTTGCCGTTGACCGTCGCCACCTGGGCGAAGCTCATGGCAATCATGGCGGTCGCGCCGACGATCGAGCCCGAGGACAGGTCGATGCCGCCGGTGATGATCACTTGCGTCACGCCGATGGCGATGATGCCGACGATCGACACCTGCAGGATGATGATCTGCAGGCGCGCTTCGTTGAAGATGCCGCCGACATCGCTGCGTGTGTTGAACAGGAAGCTGTCGCCGAGAAAGACGCGGCCGATCAGTTCGAAGATGACGACGAGAATGACCAATGCCAGGAAAACATTGAACTCGGCCGGCCATGTGCGCTTCCTCGCATCATAGCCGACGCCGCCGACGCCATGAGATGTCTGTGCCACGTATCCTGTCCTCCATCAGCCGCGGTCGCCCTCGCGCCGTGCCGGCGCTGAGGGAGAGAGGGGAGCGGCGCTGTCGCGATCGAGAGCGCCGCTCCGTATCGAACCGTTGGCGGCTCAATTCTTCTTCAGGAACTTGTCGATGTTGGCCGGCGTCACCAGCTGGAAGGGCACGTAGACCTTGTGCTCGACCTTCTCGCCCTTGGAGAGCTTGAGCGCCGCATCGAGAGCGCCGGCGCCCTGGCCGGCCGCGTCCTGGAACACGGTTACGTCGAGGTCGCCCGCCTGCATGGCCGCCAGCGCGTCCTGGGTGGCATCGACGCCGCCGACGACAACCGCCTTCATGTCGATGTTGCCGGCCTTCATCGCCTGGATGGCGCCGATGGCGCTTTCGTCATTGTTGGCGATGACGCCGTCGAACGGCTTGCCGGTCGACAGCCAGTTGGTCATCAGGTTCTGCGCCTCGTCGCGGTTCCAGTTCGACGTCTGCTTGTCGATGATCTTGATGAAGCTGCAATCCGGCGTCGCGATCACATCGTCGATGTCCTTGGTGCGCTGCACGGCGGCCTGGTTGGAAAGCTCGCCCATGATCACATAGACATTGGCTTCCTTCTTGCCGGCTTCCTTGAACAGGCGGCAGACTTCCTTGGTCTCGAGCGTGCCGGAATCGGCTTCGTTCGAGGCGACGAAGGCCTGGTTGTCGGGCAGCGTATCGACATTGACCGGCTCGCGGTTGACATAGACCAGCGGGATCTTGGCTGCCGCGGCTGCGTCCGACATCGCCTGGGTGGCCGAAGTGTCGACCGGGTTGACGATGATGGCATCGACGCCGGAGGCGGCGAAGTTCTTGATCTGGTCGAGCTGCTTGGCAACGTCGTTCTGCGCGTCCTCGACCTGCAGCTCCACGCCGCTCATGCCCTTGGCCTGCTCGATCATGCCGTTGCGCAGCACGGTCAGGAAGTTGTCGTCGAACTTGGCCATCGACACGCCAACCTTGGCGGCCAGGGCGGATGAGCTCATCAGCGCCGCGAAGGCGACGCCCAAAATCAATTTCTTCATTGTGTTTCTCCTCCACATATTGGTGTCCGGTTTCACCGATTTATCCGGAATCCCCGATCTCCCCGGGGAATCTCTCCCTGATATCTTTTCTATTCCGGATGACGCTTGCCTCCTGGCTGGAACGTCAAACCCTCTGTTTGAAACAGATGTCCCGGAACGAAAGAACCAAAATACACAGATGATGAAATATTTATTCCATTTCACATCGGGGCGTCAAGGGCGATTCCGCGGCCTGCCGGCCGATTTACGCATCGCTCTGATGGATTCTATCATTTGCCTCGGCGGCCTTGCGCGGCGGCGGGCTAGATGTTTTCCGGCAGATAGATGTCGAAGGGCAGGAAGGTCTGGCCCGGAGCGTTGGCGGCGCCGGTCTCGATGGCATGCGCCATCAGGTCGACAAGCTCACGGCACAAAGCGGCGAGCGGGGTCGAGATCACCATGGTGAGGATGTTGTCGGCGAGTGCCGCGCGCGATTCGGCGTTGATCTCGTTGCAGACGACCACCGGCATGGTCGCGGGCTTCGCTGCCCGCAGCGCCGAAACTGCGCCTTCCATGCCGCCGCCCGCGACGTAGCAGCCGGCAAGATCCGGATAACGCGCCAGAAGATCGATCATCGCGTCATGGGTCACCTGGTTGGCTTCCAGATTGACCAGCGTCTCAAGCACGCTGAACTCCGGCGCGTGCTCGCGGAAGAAGGAGCGAAAGCCGATCTCACGCAGCTCATGGCCGTGGAAGCGGTGGCTGCCGACGAAGAGGGCGACCTTGCCGGGCCGCTTGGCTGCTTTGGAGATCATCCATGCGGCGGTGCGCCCGACCTTGCGGTTGTCGAGGCCGATATAGCCCTCCCGGATGCCGGCGGCAAAGTCGGACAGCACCGAAAAGACCGGCTGCCCTCTCGCCTTCAAGGTTTCCACGACCGCTGTCAGGGTCGGATGGTCCGGACCGACAACGGCGATGGCCCTCGATTTCGCCGCCAGCCTGCGCATCTGGGAGGCGATTTCGTCGGGAGCCAGGGAACTGGCGAAATCGATGGTCGCAACGCCGCGGAAGCGTTGCGATTGCGAGATGGCCAGTTCAAGTTCCCGCGCGAAGTCGCCGTAGAAGGCATCATTGCCCCGCAGCAGCAGGAAGCCCAGCCGGTACTCCGGCAATTCCTGGCGCATGCGCTGCTTGATGAGGCCGGCGGCGTGGTAGCCGATATCGGTAGCGGTCTCGTAGACCCGGCGCGCTGTCTCTTCGCGCACCGGCAGCCGGTTGTTCAGCACGCGGTCGACGGTGGCGACACTGACGCCCGAAATGCGCGCCAGATCTGATATTGTCGGCCGCTTCACCATGCTTGCCTCGTCGGGTTTGCCTGAGCCTTCGTACATCATGCTGATGGGAAATGATAGAAACTATCTTTGTGATGTTGAGTCTATCATCGGTTGGCGTTACTTTGATGCTCGAAACCAAGGGATTTCACGGCATCGCTCTGGCGGATGCCTTTGCCGAGGGAGGCAATAATGTCCACTGCGCCGTCCCGGCGTGACTACAGCCTGATCGGCCGCGACGCCAAGCTCGCCGTCGAGACCGGCCTGTCGGCGGCCGAGTGGTATCACACCGACGTACCGCGCAAGCAGATGAAGGAGCTGATGCAGCGCTCCGACGGGCCGGCGATCCGCGATACGGCGATCTGGTTCGCCGCGCTGATCGTCAGCGGCGCCGGCGGCGCCTGGTTCTGGGGCACATGGTGGTGCGTGCCGTTCTTCTTCGTCTATGGCGTGCTCTACGGCTCCTCGACGGATTCACGCTGGCACGAATGCGGTCATGGCACCGCCTTCCGGACGCAGTGGATGAACGATGCGGTCTATCAGATCGCCTGCTTCATGATCATGCGCAATCCGGTGACCTGGCGCTGGAGCCACACGCGCCACCACACCGACACCGTCATCGTCGGCCGCGACCCGGAAATCTCGGTCATGCGGCCGCCTGATCTGGTTCGCGCCATGCTGGGCTTCGTCGGTGTGCTCGATGCCTGGCATGCGATGTCAGACATGCTGCGCAACGCCGCCGGCACCGTCAGCGCCGCCGAAAAGACCTTTATTCCCGAACAGGAACAGCCCAAGGCGATCCGCGTCGCCCGCATCTGGACGGCGATCTATGCCGCCACCGTCGGGCTGGCGCTCTACACCGGTTCGTTCCTGCCGCTGATGCTGGTCGGCCTGCCCAGGCTCTATGGCGCCTGGCACCATGTCATGGTCGGGCTGCTGCAGCATGGCGGCCTGGCCGATAACGTCACCGACCACAGGCTGAACAGCCGCACCGTCTACATGAACCCGATCAGCCGCTTCATCTATTGGAACATGAACTACCATGTCGAGCATCACATGTTCCCGATGGTGCCGTACCATGCGCTGCCGAGGCTGCACGAACTGATCAAGCACGATCTGCCGGAACCGACACCGTCGATCCTGGCCGGCTACCGCGAGATGATCCCGGTCTTCCTGCGCCAGCTGCGCAACGAGGACTATTTCCTCAAGCGCAAGCTGCCGCCGACCGCACGGCCATATCGCGAAGAATTCCACAACGACATCGCCGCCGCGGCGGAATGATCGTGCTTCCATCCGATCTGGACTGTTTATTTAACGCAATTCCGGACGGAAAACCGCTGCGCACTTTTCCTGGATTTGCTTTTGGGAGGACTTGAATGAGCGACTGGGTCGAGGCCTGCGCCACCGGCGACATAGACGAGGAGGATGTGATGCGCTTCGACCATGGCGGCCGCACCTTCGCCATCTATCGCAGCCCCGACGACGAGTTCTTCGCCACCGACGGCCTCTGCACGCATGAAAAGGTGCACCTGGCCGACGGGCTGGTGATGGACGACATCATCGAATGCCCCAAGCACAATGGCCGCTTCAACTACAAGACGGGTGACGCCCGCGGCGCGCCGGTCTGCGTCAACCTGAAGACCTATCCGGTCAAGGTCGATGCCGGCAAAGTCCTGATTCAGATCGGATGACTGATATGGCGAGGGGAATGGTCATCATCGGCGCCGGCGAATGCGGCGGGCGCGCGGCATTGGCGCTGCGCGACCTCGATTATCAGGGGCCGGTGACGCTGGTCGGCGACGAGCCGCATCTGCCCTACGAGCGCCCGCCTCTGTCCAAGGAGGCGATGGCCAGCGATGCGCCCGAGATCAAGGCGATCGCCAGCGACGCAATTCTGGCCGAGAAATCGATCCGGCATATCCATTCCGTCCAGGCCGTGGCGATCGATCGGGCGGCGCATGCGGTGCGCCTGTCGGACGGATCGGTCCTGCCCTACGACAAGCTCCTGCTGGCAACCGGTTCGGCGCCGCGCAAGCTGCCGATGCCGGGGTTGGGTCCGCGCTGCGTCTATCTCCGCACCTTTGCCGATGCGCTCGCCATTCGTGCGCATCTCACCGCCGGCAACCGCATCGCTATCATCGGCGGCGGTTTCATCGGTCTCGAACTCGCGGCCGCGGCCCGCAAGCTAGGCGCTGCGGTCACCGTCATCGAGGCGCAGCCGCGCATCCTGATGCGCGGCGTGCCGGCGGAGATCGCCGAAATCATCCATGACGCGCATGTCGCCGAGGGCGTTGATATTCTGTGCGGGGATGGCATCGCGTCCATCGCCGACGACGGCAACAACGTGCGCATAGCGCTTGCTGGCGGCCGGGAAATCGTCGCCGACCTCGCAATCATCGGCATCGGCGCCGTGCCGGTGACCGGGCTTGCGGCCGAAGCTGGGCTGGCGATCGACAACGGCATTGCCGTCGATGCTGAGCTGCGCAGCAGCGATCCCGACATCTTTGCCGCCGGCGATTGCTGCTCGTTTCCGCTCGCCGTCTATGGCGGCCGCCGCGTGCGGCTGGAGGCCTGGCGCAACGCCCAGGAGCAGGGCGCGCTGGCGGCCAGGAACATGCTCGGCGCCGGCGAGGCGCATGCGGCGGTGCCTTGGTTCTGGTCGGATCAATATGGTCTGTCCCTGCAGATCGCCGGGCTGTCCGACGAAGGCAGCAGCACCGTGCGCCGCGGCCTCGGCGACGGCGCTTTCATCCTCTTCCATCTGGCGCAAGACGGCAGGCTGGTGGCGGCCAGCGGCATCGGCCCCGGCAATACGGTTGCCCGCGACATCAGGTTGGCCGAAATGCTGATCGGCAAGCGCGCGAAGCCGGCGCCGGAAGCGCTGGGATCGCAGGACGTCAAGCTGAAGTCGCTGCTGGCGGCTTGAGCCTGCTCTGCCCCTTGCGGGAAGGGTAATCGCATATGGAATTCCTGAGATGTCTGCCTGGCACCGACCCCCACCCCTAACCCCTCCCCACAAGGGGGAGGGAGACTTCCGTCGGCGCCGACCTAGGCTAGAGCGGGATGAAATGAGACTGAATCGGCTTGGGATTCCCTTAGGCGTGCAAATCTGATTCAACCTTCATGCTGGGCAAGGAG
>NZ_JAMYMR010000032.1:0-67274 GCF_040318635.1 Mesorhizobium sp. M1066 | reverse complement strand
CCCCCCCCACGGGCGCGGGGGCGTTGGGTCGGGCCCACCTTTGCCTATGGAATGTTCCGGGCGCTGTCGCGGTATTCCCCCGACTGGGGCGGAACGCGGGGGGCCTAGGTGATCGGCCGCCGCTTCAGGGATGTCGCCGCCACATTCGGCCTTGATCCCTCCGGCGAGATATCGGGGCTCCTCGAACGGCGCGATACCTGGTCCGGGCGCTCCGTGCTGTGGCCGGTCGTCGGCACCGATCTGAAGATACCGGTCGACCTGGCGGCGCTGCCTGTCTATGGCCGCAGCCGCGCCTTCGAGGGTTTCCGCGGCTTCGGCGTCGCCCGCGCCAGCGACGCGGTCGTCGATCCGGAGGCCATCGGCATGGCGCTGGTGCCCAATGGCCAGGCGCCGGCAACGCCGGAACCACAAGCCATCCAACCCGCACCCGAACAGCCGAACGCTGAGGAGCCCAAGGCCGAGGACACGCAGGCATCGGATCCGTTCAAGGGCGAGGTGCCGGCGTTGACTATCGTGCCGAAACAGGAGCGGCGCTTTGCCGACAAGGTGATCCGGCTCGCCGAACATCGCCAGCCAGCCAACGACAAGGGCCTGTCGACCTTGGAACGCAGCGCGTTCCGCGAAATCGGCGAGCGGCTGAAGAAGGATAGTGCTCCGGTCGAGTCGCCTGAGGCTGAGACTGCGGAGGCGTCGACAGCGGAGGCCGAGGCTCCGGTCAAGCCGTCCGACGACCCGATGCACAGCGGCGTCATCCCTGCGTCAGGGCCAGAGAACGAGCCGGTCGAGCCATCCGATGTCGATGCCGAAGACGAGCAGGATTTGGTACGGCTTGACGGTCACCCGGACGAAGCGGCTCGTGAAGCCCCCCCTGGGATGAATGTGACGGGCTCGTTGCTCGACTATGCCGGCCAAGATGACGAACGTGGCCCCGTGGCGGCGGAACCAGAGAACACCGCTGCCGTTTCGCCCGGCGAAGAGCCTGAAGCCACTGACGCGACACATGATGGCCTTGATGACGACAGCATGACGTCAGCAGATTTTCGCGATGCTGAAGACAGTGAGGACTGGGCGCAGCCCGACGAGGAAGCCGCGCCGCCCGACGAGCAGGCGGTTGCCAAGGAAACCGTCAATGCAGACGACGCTGCGGAAATACGCGTCGAGCGCCCTCGCCTGCAGGTTCCGCCGCTCAAGGCCGAAGGGTTCATGCCGTCGGCGTTTTCCGCCGGAGATGAACACAAGGCTCCGGACACGTCGCTGCTCGGCAAGCTCCCCGTGCCGCTGCTCATCCATTCCGGGGACCAGTTGCATTATGCGAATGAGGAATTCCTCAGCCTGACCGGCTACGAGGCGCTTGACGATCTGGCGGATGCGGGCGGCCTCGGCGCGTTGTTTGCCGACCCCTATGCCGATGACGGCGTTTCCGACGGCACCGATCGCGCGCTGCGGTTGAAAACACGTGACGGACAGGAATTCCCGATCGAGGCCATTTTGCGCTCGGTTCCCTGGCGCGACGGCAAGGCGCTGATGCTGGTCGTGCGACGCTCCGGCGAGGATGATGCGCCGGCGAGCCTGCATGTCGTTGGCGACGAGCAGACGCAGCCGGATATTTCCGAGCTCAAGGCGCGCATCGCCGAGATGCGCACCATTATCGACACCGCCACCGACGGCGTCGTGCTGATCGGCCGTGACGGCACCATCCGATCGATCAGCCGGCCGGCCGAAGCGCTGTTCGGCTTCGACAGCGATGATGTGACCGGCAAGCCATTCGCCTCGCTGTTTGCGATTGAAAGCCAGCGCGCGGCACGCGACTATCTCAATGGGCTGTCCGAGCCCGGCGTGGCGAGTGTCATGAATGACGGCCGCGAGGTGATCGGGCGCGAGTCGCAAGGACGCTTCATTCCGCTGTTCATGACCATCGGCCGGCTGCCCAACGACAGCGGCTTCTGCGCCGTCGTTCGCGACATCACGCAGTGGAAGCGGGCCGAAGAGGACTTGACGCAGGCACGTGCGGTGGCCGAGCGCGCGTCCTCGCAGAAGACCGATTTTCTGGCCCGCATCAGCCACGAGATCCGCACCCCGCTCAATGCCATCATCGGTTTTTCGGAATTGATGGTCGACGAGAAATTCGGACCTGTCGCCAACGACCGCTACCGCGACTATCTGCGCGATATCAACCGCTCGGGCAATCATGTGCTCGACCTGGTCAACGACCTGCTCGACATCTCCAAGATCGAGGCTGGCCAGCAGGAGATGGCCTATGAGGCGGTGTCGCTCAACGACACGCTGGCCGAAACGGTGGCGATGATGCAGCCGCAGGCCAACCGCGAACGGGTCATCATCCGCTCCAGCTTCGCTTCGCGGCTGCCGGAAGTGGTGGCCGACCTGCGCAGCGTGCGCCAGATCGCGCTCAACATCCTGTCGAATGCCATCCGCTATACCCAGGCCGGCGGCCAGGTGATCGTCTCGACCGCCTATGAGACGTCGGGCGACGTCGTCATGCGGGTGCGCGACACGGGCATCGGCATGAGCCATGCCGAGATCGAGCAGGCGCTGAAGCCGTTCAAGCAGATCAACGCCCTGAAGCGCGGACGCGGCGACGGGACCGGGCTTGGACTGCCATTGACCAAAGCGATGGTGGAAGCCAACCGTGCCCGGTTCACCATCAATTCGACACCGGGCGAAGGCACTCTGGTCGAGGTGGCTTTTCCGTCGACCCGTGTGCTCGCGGAATAGGTCAGCCCTCTCCGCGGTTCGGTCCCGATAAAAAGAAAAGGCGCCCAGAGGACGCCTTAAGAGATGGGATTGCTGTCACAACGGGGGCTTGAGCGAATTCGGATCCTCGGGGCTGAGGAACGGGATTTCTCCCTCAAGTTACGTGCGACTATCGACGCCGGACCTTAACAACTCCTTACCGGGGCGCCGGAAAATTTACGAATGTGTACCACTCATGAAATCTAGGTAAATTCTAGCGAGATATTTCGTTAACCATGCCGGCTGCCAATTACTCGGCCAGTTGCGGCAGGTTCTTGAACAGCTCAAGCGCCTCTGGATTGGCGAGCGCTTCCTTGTTCTTGATGGCGCGGCCATGCACGATGTCGCGCACCGCAAGCTCGGTGATCTTGCCCGACTTGGTGCGCGGGATGTCGGTGACGGCGACGATCCTTGCCGGCACGTGCCGCGGGCTCGCGCCGCTACGGATTTTTGCCCGTATGCGTTTTTCCAAGTCCTCGTCGAACTGCACGCCGGCGGCTAGCCGCACGAACAGGACGACGCGCACGTCGTTGTCGAAGTCCTGTCCGATGCACAGTGCTTCCAGGATCTCAGGCATCTGCTCGACCTGGTTGTAGATCTCCGCCGTGCCGATCCTCACCCCGCCCGGGTTGAGCGTGGCGTCGGAGCGGCCATGGATGATGAGACCGCCATGCTCGGTCCATTCGGCGAAATCGCCATGACACCAGACATTGTCGAAGCGTTCAAAATAGGCCGCCCGGTACTTCTTGCCATCGGGGTCGTTCCAGAAGCCGATCGGCATCGCCGGAAAGGCTTTTGCGCAGACCAGCTCACCCTTTTCCTGCCGGACCGGCCTGCCGTCGTCGTCCCAGACATCGACTGCCAGGCCGAGGCCGGGTCCCTGGATCTCGCCGGTCCAGACCGGCTGCGTCGGCACGCCGAGCACGAAGCAGGAGACGATGTCGGTGCCGCCGGAGACCGAGGCCAGATGCACGTCCTTCTTGATGCCGTCATAGACGAAGCGGAAGTCTTCCGGCGACAGCGGCGAGCCGGTGGAGGAGATTGCCCGCACAGTGGCCAGATCATGCGTGCGGATCGGCTTGAGACCAGCCTTGCGCACGGAATCGATGAACTTGGCCGAGGTGCCGAAAAAGGTCATCTTCTCGGCATCGGCGAAATCGAACAGCACATTGCCGTCGGGATAGAAGGGCGAACCGTCATAGAGCAGCAGCGTGGCACCCGAAGCGAGCCCCGACACCAGCCAGTTCCACATCATCCAGCCGCAGGTGGTGAAGTAGAAGAAGCGGTCGCCATCGGTGAGACCGGCATGCAGCTGATGTTCCTTGACATGCTGGATCAGCGTGCCGCCGGCCGAATGGACGATGCATTTGGGAATGCCGGTCGTTCCCGACGAAAACAGGATGTAGAGCGGATGCGAAAACGGCAGCGGCTCGAAAGTGACGGACTTGCCGGCGAACGGCGACAGCGCCTCTTCCAGCGCTACCGCCTTGTCGATGGTCCCGGCGACATCGCTCGACGTGCCGAGATAGTCGATGACCAGGATCTTGCGGACAGTGCCGAGCTTGGCCGCGACCGCGGCGATCTTGTCGGCGACTTCGATCGCCTTGCCATTGTACCAATAGCCATCCGGCGCGATGAAGACGACGGGCTCGATCTGGCCGAACCTGTCGAGCACGCCCTGCTCGCCGAAATCGGGAGAACAGGACGACCAGACGGCACCGATCGAGGCGGCGGCCAGCATGGCGGCGACGGTCTCCGGCATGTTGGGCATCATGGCGGCGATGCGGTCGCCCTTCTTCACCTTGAGCGACAGGAAAAGCTGCTGCAGCCGCGAGGTCAGCGCGTGCAACTCGTTCCAGGACAGCCGGCGCTCGACCTTGTCTTCGCCGCGAAACACGATTGCGTCGGCCGCGCCGGTCTTCTTCAGCAGATTCTCGGCGAAGTTCAGCGTGGCGTCGGGAAAGAAAGAAGCGCCGGGCATCTTGTCGCCGTCGACGAGCAGGTTATCGCCCTTGTCGCCGACGATGCCGCAGAAATCCCAGGCCAGGCTCCAGAACCCTTCACGGTCCTCGACCGACCAGGCGTGAAGCTGCGAATACGAGGAAAACGCTACGCCGGCTTTCACTCCGGCGGCCTTGGTGAAGGCGGTCAAGGGTGCTGCGTCAATCTGGTCTTGCGTCGGGGTCCAGAGCGGTTGTCCGGCAGCCATGATCGTTCCTCCACGGTCGCCATCGCTTATGCATATCGCAGCGCAGCAGAGCAAGATTTTGTTCGGCTGATGCGACCAGATGTGCGCAAATGCCATCGCCGGGCCATAAAGACTTGAAATGCCTCAGCCCTAAGTCGTAGTGACAACTTGAAGTCGTGTTGGCGGCCGGAAGTGTGGGCACGACTGAACTCGTGGTGACGACTGCAGTCGTGGTGACGACTGGGGTTATACCCGTCGGGCGATTTGTCGGAATGGAAGCATACGGGGCCATATGCCATCATCTATGATCCGGCGCGGAATATGGGCGATCGGCGCTGCCGTGATCGTCATCGCGCTGGTCGTTGCCGCCCTGCCGCTGATCGCCTCCACCCGTATCGTGCGCGACCGCATCGCCTGGGAAATGAGCGCGTGGAGCGGCTTCCGGGTCGCCATCGACGGTTCGCCGCGCATCGAGGTCTGGCCGACATTCCGGGCAATCCTGACCGATGTGACGCTTTCACAATGGACCGACACCGAGGCGCCGCCTGTGGTCGAGGCAGAACGGGTCGAGGTCGACCTTTCCGCCATGGCGGCGCTGCGCGGCGACGTGGTGTTTTCGACGGCGCGGCTGGTGCGGCCGACGATCCGGGTCCAGCGCACGCCTGCCGGCCTTTTCCTGCCTGCTGTCCCGACCGGCGGGCGCATCACGCGTTCCATCGACACGGCGCGCGGCGTGGTCAATGCCGACCCCGCCAAGCCGGACCTCGACAAGCTGCCTACCGACACCTTCGGCACGGTCGAGTTTCGCGACGGCCGAATGGTCGCCTCCATCGGCGGCAAGGACGTCGAGATCCTGAGCAGTTTGAACGGTCAGGCGAATTGGGCGGCGATGAACAGCAATGCGACGCTGTCGGCAACAGGGATCTGGCGGGGCGAAAGCGTCGCGCTGGACGTCGCCTCGGCCAAACCGCTTGTGCTGTTTGCCGGCGGCACGGCGCCGCTGACGCTGTCCTTCAAGGCGGCACCCGCCACCTTCTCGTTCGACGGCACGGCCAGCATGTCTGAAAATACCTATTTCGACGGTCAGGCGAAGTTCTCGGCGCCCTCGCTGCGGCGTGTCCTGGAATGGTCGCAGGCCGGCATCGCTCCGGGTGCAGCGATCGGCTCGGTCAGCATCTCGAGCAAGATCACCGCGACCGGCGGGCGCGTCAAGTTCGACAACACGGCGATTGCGCTCGACAACAATCCGGGGATGGGTGCACTGGACCTCTCGCTTGGCGAAGCACAACCGGTGATCTCCGGTACGCTCGCCTTCGACACGCTCGACCTCAGATCGTTTCTTTCGGCCTTCACCCCGCTGGTGCCGACCGGAGGGGCGGGACCCGGCGAAATCGACACAAGTTTCGCCGACAAGATCAATCTCGATCTGAGGCTGTCGGCAGCCCACGCCACGGCGGGGCCGATCCAGCTCGCCGATGTCGCCGCCACCGCCCAGGTCAAGGATGGTCTGTCCGTCTTCGACATTTCCGATGCCTCGGCCTTCGGCGGCAACATCCAGACCAGCCTTCGCTTCGATCGCAAGCCGGAAGGCTCGCAGGTCGAGATCCGCCTTCTGGCGTCCGACATCGACGGCGGTGCTTTCGGCACGGCGGCAGGGATGACGCGGCTGGTGCCGGTCGGCACGGGCACCGTCTCGGTGATCCTCAAGGGGCCGGGCAGAACCTGGGATTCCATCTTCGACAATGCCGACGGCTCGGTCTCGGCGACGTTCGGGCCGGGTGCGTTGAGCAAGCTCAACCTGCCGGCCTTCCTCAAACATACCGAACAGGGCGGCTTCTTCGCGCTCGACGATGTCTCTGACGGAACATTGCCGATCGACGGTGCTGAGATCAAGGCCACCATTTCGAAGGGCGTAGCGCGGATCGACAAGGCCGAGGCCAATTCAGCGAAGTACAAGATCTGGCTATCCGGCATCGCGTCCTACGCCGGGCGCGGACTGGCCTTGTCCGGCGGTGTCATTCAGCCTGACCAGGCGGCAACGCAGGCCAACGGCCAGCAAGGTCCCAACCAGTCGTCGTTCTTCGTCGGCGGGACATGGAGCACGCCGTTCATTTCCCCGATCAGCCGCGGCGTTTCGGGGGAATAGGCCGCCACCGCGCCTTCTGTCTTTCACCCGCGCTGCGCGGCCTGCTCGTCGAGCTGGCGCTGTACCTCACGCCGTTTGTTGGCAAGCGAGGCGATGATGACGCCAATCGCCACGACAGCGATCAGGATGGTGCAGGCGGCGTTGATTTCCGGTGTCACGCCGAGGCGAACCTGGCTGTAGATCTTCATCGGCAGCGTCGTGGCGCCCGGCCCGGAGGTGAAGCTGGCGATGACCAGATCGTCGAGCGAAAGCGTGAAAGCCAGCATCCAGCCGGAGACGATCGCCGGCATGATGACCGGCAATGTGATCTGGAAGAAGGTCTTCACCGGCGTTGCGCCAAGATCCATCGCGGCTTCTTCCAGCGAGCGGTCGAAAGTCATGAGGCGCGACTGCACGACCACGGCGACGAAGCACATGGTCAGCGTGATGTGGGCGAGCGTCACGGTGAGGAAGCCGCGGTCGAGCCCGACAGCGACGAAGAGCAGCAGCAGCGACAGGCCGGTGATGACTTCCGGCATGACCAGCGGCGCAAAGACCATGCCGGAGAACAGCACCCTGCCCTTGAAGCGCGTGTAGCGGGTCAAGGTGAGTGCCGCCACGGTGCCCAGCACCGTCGCAACCGTGGCCGAGATCAGGCCAACACGCGCCGTCACCCAGGTCGCGTCCATGAGACCTTGGTTGTGGAACAGCGAGACGTACCATTTGGTCGAGAAACCGCCCCAGACCGTGACCAGTTTCGATTCGTTGAACGAGAAGACGATGAGCAGCACGATCGGCAGATAGAGAAAGGCAAATCCAAGCACGATCGAGGTGATGTTGAAGCGGCTCCAGGTGGCGTTCATGAGGTCACCTGTCCATTTCCTGAGCGCGCGCCTGGGCCCGCTGGAAGAGCATGATCGGCACGATCAGCAGCAACAGCAGGATGACGGCGACGGCCGACGATACCGGCCAGTCGCGATTGGCGAAGAACTCGTTCCACAACGTCTTGCCGATCATCAGCGTCTGCGATCCGCCGAGCAGATCGGGAATGACGAACTCGCCGACAGCCGGAATGAACACCAGCAGACAGCCCGCGATGACGCCGGGCAGCGAGAGCGGGAAGGTGATTTTCCAGAAAGCACTTGTCGGCGGGCAGCCAAGATCCTTGGCCGCCTCGATCAGCGAATAGTCCATCTTCTCGAGAGCGGAATAGAGCGGCAGCACCATGAACGGCAGGTAGGAATAGACGATGCCGATGAAGATCGCCGTATAGGTGTTGAGGATGATCAGCGGCTGGTGGATGACGCCGGTGGCGAGCAGCAGCTGATTGAGCAGCCCTTCGGGCTTGAGAATGCCGATCCAGGCGTAGACGCGGATCAGGAACGAGGTCCAGAACGGCAGGATCACCAGCATCAGCAAGGTTGGGCGGATCGTCGCCGGCGCGCGCGCCATGCCGTAGGCGATGGGATAGCCGACGAGCAGTGTCAGGACCGTCGAGACCGCGGCGATGATGACGCTGGTCACATAGGCGTTGAAGTAGAGCGCGTCCTGCGTCAGCCAGGCGTAGTTGTCGAGGCTGAGTTGTTTCAGCTGGGCGAGGAACCCGGAAACTCCGCCGCTGAAATCGAGCGCCGGCGTATAGGGCGGAATGGCGATCGCCGTCTGCGACAGCGAGATCTTGAAGACGATGACGAACGGAATGAGGAAGAAGAACAGCAGCCAGACATAAGGGATGATGATGACCAGTCGGCCAACGAAGGCAGCACCCAGCCTGGCGAGGATGGATTTGCCGGCATTGGTCGTCGGAGAGGCTGATGCGGTGGTGACGGCGGCGCTCGACATGGTCGCCCCTACCGCGTCAGCACGACGCCGGCGTCGGGCCGGAAGGAAACCCAGGCGCGGTCGTTCCAGCTCAACGGATCCTCGGTGATGCGGGCCGCGTTCATGGTGCTGGCGCGCACCACCTGGCCGTCGTCCAGCCTGACATGATAGACGGTCATGTCGCCGAGATAGGCGATGTCGTAGACCTCGCCCTCGATGGCGTTGACCGCCTCGGCCGGTTTCTTCGACGACACCTTGATCTTTTCGGGCCTGATGGCGAAGGTGACGGCCGTCCCGGCGCCGGCGGTGCCGGCATTGTCGGTGCGGATGGTGATGCCGTTGCCGGCATCGATGCTGGCGCTGCCGGCCTCGCCACGCGCGATCTTGCCCTCGAACATGTTCACATTGCCGACGAAGCCGGCGACAAAGCGCGACCCCGGCGCCTCGTAGACTTCGGCCGGCGTTGCCACCTGCATCACCTCGCCCTTGTCGATGATGGCGATGCGATCGGCCATGGTCATCGCCTCTTCCTGGTCGTGGGTGACGACGACGAAGGTGAGGCCGAGGTTCTGCTGCAGGTCCATCAGTTCGAACTGCGTCTCCTCGCGCAGCTTCTTGTCGAGAGCGCCAAGCGGCTCGTCGAGCAGCAGCACTTTCGGCCGTTTGGCGACCGAACGGGCGAGCGCGACGCGCTGGCGCTGGCCGCCGGACAGCTGATGCGGCTTGCGCTTGGCGAACTGCTCGAGCTTGACCAACTTCAGCATCTCGGCAACGCGCGACGCGATCTCGGGCTTCGGCATGCCGTCCTGCTTGAGGCCGAAGGCGATGTTGTTCTCGACCGTCATGTGCGGGAACAGCGCGTAGGACTGGAACATCATGTTGACCGGCCGCCGGTAGGGCGGGATGCCGCGCAGATCCTGGCCATCGAGCAGGATGCGGCCGGCTGTCGGCTCCTCGAAGCCGGCGAGCATCCTGAGCAGCGTCGATTTTCCACAACCAGAGGCGCCGAGCAGGGCGAAGAACTCGCGCTCGAAGATGGTCAGCGACAGATTGTTGACGGCGGTGAAGTCACCGAACTTCTTGGTGACGTTGTCGAACTGGATGTACGGCTTGGCATTCGGGTCGTTCCACGGTGCAAAATCCCTGCGGATGCTGCCAAGCGATTTCATGTCCCACTCCGTCCTGATTCTTGCTTCTTACCCCAGGTAGAAACGGTCCCGGCAGGTGGCTGCCGGGACCGTGTCGGATTGCTTACTGGCCAGTGACGATCTTGGTCCAGGTGCGCGTGATGACGCGCTGGGTCTTGGGATCGTATGGCGAGACGGTGTAGAGCTTCTTTATGGTCTCGGCATCGGGATAAACCGAAGGATCCTCCAACAGTGCCTTGTCGACGAATTGCTGCGAGGCCTTGTTGCCGTTTGCGTAGAGCACGTAGTTCGACGACTTGGCGATAACTTCCGGCTTCATCATGTAGTTGATGAACTCGAGCGCCTCCGCGACATGCGGCGCGTCGGCAGGGATCGCCATCTGGTCGAACCACATCTGCGCGCCCTCCTTCGGCACGGAATAGCCGATTTCGACGCCCTGCTTGGCCTCGACCGCGCGGTTGCGGGCCTGGAACACGTCACCCGACCAGCCGACCGCCAGGCAGATATCGCCGTTGGCAAGCGCGTTGATGTATTCGGAGGAGTGGAACTTCCTGATGTAAGGCCGGACCTTGAGCAAGGTCTCCTCGGCCTTGGCGATATCATCGGGTGACGTGCTGTTCGGGTCGAGGTCGAGATATTTCAACGCCGCCGGGATGATGTCTGCCGGCGAGTCCAGCACGTAGACGCCGCAGTCCTTCAATTTCGCCAGGCTGTCGGGATTGAAGAAGACATCCCAGCTGTCGATCTTGTCGGTGCCGAGTGCCGCCTGCACCTTCTTGATGTTGTAGCCGATGCCAACCGTGCCCCACATGTAGTTGACCGAGTATTCGTTGCCGGGGTCGTACTTGGCGGTGCGCTCGGTAACCGTATCCCACATGTTGGAAATGTTGGGCAGTTTCGACTTGTCGAGCTTCTGGAACACGCCGGCCTGGATCTGGCGCGCGAGGAAGTTGCCGCTGGGCACGACGACGTCGTAGCCGCTGCCGCCGGCAAGCAGCTTGGTTTCCAGGATTTCGTTGGAATCGAAGGTGTCATAGACGACCTTGATGCCGGTTTCCTTGGTGAAATCGTCGATGATCGAACTGTCGATGTAGTCCGACCAGTTGAAGACGTTGACGACACGATCCGCGGCGTGACCGCCGACGGTGACAAGTGTCAGGAATGCCGAGGTAGCCGAAAGCCAGAGCGCTTTGCGGATCATGCTATTCTCCTTTGATGAGTGTTCCTTCACCGGCTCGTCGCGATATCAGCGCGACCGGCATTTTCTTCAGACTATTGAGCTTTCCAAGGGGCGACAAGCGCGAACTGCCGAGACCATGCAGGCGGTTCGATGAGATGGCTCGATGCCCCTGAGGCGGGCTGGGAGGCATACCGTCATAGGCTTTCGCCGTGGCGCGGGCAGAGATACGACGATATGGTCCGGTCTCGATCGGACCGGCTGGGAGACTTGGCAAGATACGCCTGTCTTGTTGTTGCCGTATTCCCAGCCTGCCCGTGCTGCAGCGACGTTGTCAATGGCAAAGCTGCAGGCCGCTTCAATTAGGCGACGGCACCCCGGTGACCCCGGCGCGTTCGGGCCGTGCCTGGCGCTTGAATTCGAGCCCGATATGGACGAGCAGCGCCGTGACAACCACCGCACCGCCAATGATGGTGCGCCCCGACGGCACCTCGGAATGGATGAGCCAGACCCATATCGGACCGAGGATCGGTTCGAACGTGCCGAGCAGCGCCGCGATGGCCGCCGGTATCAGCCGCGCTCCGGTGGCGAAGAAGGCGAGGCCGAGGCCGAGATTGACCACGCCGAAGGCAAACAGAAAGCCCATGTCGCTGACCGACACGGCGAAGGTCGATGCCTGCGAGACGGCAAAGCCGGCCGCGAGCATGGTGCCGAGGCACGTCGCTGGCGTCATGCGCACGCCGGAAAACCGCCGGGTGATGACGGTGGCGACCGAGAACATGACCGCGATCAACAGCGCCAGCCCATCGCCTATGGGCGAGACGGCGCCATCCAGCGATTCCGACACCATGATGGCGACGCCGGCAATGACGGCGGCAATCGCCACCCAGGTCGCGGCACCAACCCTTTCGCGGAACAATGCCCAGGCAAACAGCGCCGCCAGAAGCGGCACGCCTGCCTGCATCAACAGGATGTTGGCGACGGTGGTGTAGGCCAGCGCCACGACGAAGGCGGTCGATGCGGTGGCAAAGCAGATCCCGACGGCAAGGCCGGGCAGACCCATGTCGCGGAACAGCTTCAGCGTGCCACGCCAGCCGTCGCGCCAGACCATGAAGCCGACCAGGAAGGCGGCTGCCCAGACGGAGCGCCAGAAAATGACCGTCCAGCTGTCACCGACAGTGATGAAGCGGGCGATGGTGCCGCCGAAACTCCACATCAGCGCCGACAGGAAGACCAAAAGCATGCCGACGCGTTCCTCGCGCGGCGAGACGGCTGGCGATGGGACGATCGGCGATGCGGTATCGATCATGAGCGCGACTGTCGGGCTTTTGTGGACGGAACGATGCGCAAGGGGCGACAAAAAGATGCTCTGTTCGCGTAACGCAAAGGCGCAGGCCGGAACTGAGCCAGCGGCCGGCGACAATTGTGGCACCTTGCCCATTTCAGAGGAACACGGCGTTACTGGAAATCGAAAGCACTCAGGCCCGTCACCATCTCGTCAAGGCCGAGCGGGCGCGTCACCGGCGGCTCGGCGCGCGCGAGGCAGCCGACGCGCTCGCAAAGCCGGCAGGCAGGCCCGACCGGCGTCGCCGCGACGGTGCCGGCCTTTGCGGTGATTGCCGCACCGGGCAATGCCGCTCCATAGACGATTTCGTCACGAAAGCCGATGTCGCAACCGAGCAGCAGCGCGGTGCGGCGCGGGCGTTCCGAGAATGCGCCTTGCGGCCCTTCCAGCGTGCGGGCGATGCACAGGAACTCGGCGCCGTCGGGCATTTCCACCGCCTCGACGAAGACCTGGCCGGGTTGGGTGAAGGCAACATGCACGGGCAGCTTGGGACAGCCGCCGCCAAAGCGGCTTTGTGGAAACCCCTGGCTGCCGGCCTTGCGGAAGCGGTTGCCTGCATTGTCGACCTCCAGCATGAAGAACGGCACGCCGGAGACACCCTGCCGCTGCAGCATGGTCAGCCGGTTGGCTGCCTGTTCGAAGGAGACCCCGAAGCGCGAACGCAGGACATCGATGTCGTAGCGGGCGCGCACGGCAGCCGCATGAAAGGCCTGATAGGGCATCATCAGCGCATGCGCCGCATAACGGCCAAGTTCGAAGCGGGCCAGGCGGCGCGCCTCGTCGGTGCTCAGCTTGAGCGCCTGGATCTCGCCGGCGACCGCGACCGTCATGCGGATCAGGCAGGCCTCCATCGCGACTTCGCGCAGCTGGTCGAAAGGCGACAGGCGTTCGGACAGGAACAGGCGCTGCGAGTGGCGGTCATAACGGCGGCGCCAGTTCGGCATGGTGGCGACCGGCAGCACCTTGACGACGATGCCATATTCGCGCTTCAGCCAGGCCTTCAGCGCGCCGAACAGATCGTCGCCGGGATCGAGCACCGAGGTGAACGCCGCGGCCTCCTCCTCGAGGGCAGCGAAATGGTTCGGCCGGCGCTCGAAAATCTCGTGCACCTCGTCGATCGGCAGGCGGGCGCCGGAAAGCGCCGTCGCCCGACCCTCGCGCGCCAAAAGCTCGTTGAGATCGGACAGGCGTTCGGCCTGCTCACGATAGGCGCGGAACAGTTTTATCACCGCCGCCGACGCGTTGGGCGCGGCCTCGGCAAGCTCGATCAGTTCCTGATCACCCGGCAACTCGCCGACCAGCAGAGGATCGGTGAACACTTCCTTCAAGGCAGCGACAGACCCCCTCGCCTCGCCCTGCAGCTCGTGTGGATCGACCTTGTAGACGGAGGCCAGTCTGAGGATCAGCTGCACCGTCAGCGGCCGCTGGTTGCGCTCGATCAGATTGAGATAGGACGGCGAAATGCCAAGACCCTCGGCCATCGCCGTCTGGGTCAGGTCCTTGGCGTTGCGGATGCGGCGGATGCGCGGCCCGGCGAAGATCTTCTGGTCAGCCACGGACTGTCCTTTACAGCATTTACACGAATTTTCTGGGCTCTGGCCCTTTTACAACAATGACAAATTTACAACGTGCCTCTGTCAAACACAACACAGGTTTTCCCTTATATCTCCTCAGTTTTCTAGATTTTTGTGGCTGATCTCGCACAGAAATGTAAATCCAGTCATACCCCACGACCCCCAAATGCTTGACGCCTTGACACAGTTCAGCAATTCCTCGGAGTGACCAATGACTGATTTTTACAACCTCGTCCCATCGGCCCCGGAAGGTCGTTTCGACGGTATCGAACGGCCCTATTCCGCGGCGGATGTGAAGCGTCTGCGCGGGTCGGTGCAGATCCGTCAGAGCCTCGCCGAAATGGGTGCCAACCGGCTGTGGAAGCTCATCCATGAGGAGGACTTCGTCAACGCGCTCGGCGCCATGTCCGGCAATCAGGCGATGCAGCAGGTGCGCGCCGGGCTGAAAGCGATCTACCTGTCGGGCTGGCAGGTTGCCGCCGACGCCAACACGGCTGGCGCGATGTATCCGGACCAGTCGCTCTATCCGGCCAATGCAGCGCCCGAACTCGTCAAGCGCATCAACCGGACGCTGCAGCGAGCGGACCAGATCGAAACGTCCGAAGGCAACGGGCTTTCGGTCGAGACATGGTTCGCGCCAATCGTCGCCGACGCGGAGGCGGGTTTCGGCGGACCGCTCAACGCTTTCGAGATCATGAAAGCCTTCGTCGAGGCGGGTGCCGCCGGCGTCCACTATGAAGATCAGCTGGCATCGGAAAAGAAATGCGGCCATCTCGGCGGCAAGGTGCTGATCCCGACCGCGGCGCACATCCGCAACCTCAACGCCGCACGTCTGGCGGCGGACGTGATGGGCACGCCGACCCTGGTCGTCGCGCGCACCGACGCGGAAGCCGCCAAGCTGCTCACTTCCGACATCGACGAGCGCGACCAGCCCTTCGTCGACTACGGCGCCGGGCGCACGGTGGAAGGTTTCTACCATGTCAGGAACGGCATCGAGCCCTGCATCGCCCGCGCCATCGCCTATGCGCCTTACGCGGATCTGATCTGGTGCGAGACCTCGAAACCCGACCTGGCACAGGCCAGGAGATTCGCCGAGGGCGTGCGCAAGCATCATCCCGACAAGCTGCTCGCATACAATTGCTCGCCCTCGTTCAACTGGAAGAAGAACCTCGACGACGCGACGATCGCCAGGTTCCAGAAGGAGCTCGGCGCCATGGGCTACAAGTTCCAGTTCATCACGCTCGCCGGCTTCCACCAGCTCAATTACGGCATGTTCGAACTGGCGCGCGGCTACAAGGCACGGCAGATGGCGGCCTATTCCGAGTTGCAGGAAGCGGAGTTCGCGGCCGAAGCCAATGGCTACACCGCGACCAAGCACCAGCGCGAGGTCGGCACCGGCTATTTCGACGCCGTGTCTATGGCGATCACCGGCGGCAAGTCGTCGACCACCGCCATGCATGAATCGACCGAGCACGCGCAGTTCAAACCAGCCGCGGAATAGCGGACCACAGAAATACAGAGGAAACGCCAACAGGGCTTGGAACACAAGGAGAAGACCAATGGCATCGATAAGCCGCGTCAAGGAACGCGCCGAGGAACAGTCGACGACGATGAGCGTCGACCAGCAAGCGACGATCCGCATGCTGGCCAACGACCTGCACCGCCTCAACCAGTCGGTGATGAAGGCGGTCGAGGCGGGCGTCTCGGTGGAGCTCGTGCGCTCGGCACGACATCACGGCGGCGACGGCAACTGGGGCGATCTGCTGATCCCGGTGATCGTCACGCAGCAGAGCCACGGCTGACCGAAATCCATGCAACCGACCCTTCACCTGCGCAGCCTCTGCGCAGGTGAATTTTCTTTTCATCAAGCTCACGTGTGGACAGTTGAGTACAGTAGCGTTGCTTGAAATTCACTGCTCCCGGCGATGATTTAGGGTACTTTTATTTCAACTTGACATAGGCTCCGATCTCACGCCAATTGCGCTCCGGATTCAACTCTGCATTGAAATAGGGGCGAGCTTCTTGGCCGACTTGTGTGCCCGGTGAACCGCGAAGGCGAGACTCCAAGACATCCGAATCTGGCGACCCGTGACTCGAGCGCCGAGGCGATCCGTGATCCGTCGCAGGTGCTTGTCGTCGGGAAATCGCCAATCAATCGCGTGGTGATTTCAAAGATCGTCGAGCGATCCGGGCTCAAGCCAATCTCGGAATCTCCCGACACGGCGGCAAGGATCTTGCGGTCCCTCATTCCCGGTGCGGTTGTCCTTGACGGCGGCGCCGACAACACGGACTGCGACAATCTGATGTCCAGCATCGCCGCGTTGCGCCGCGCCTCGGGCAAATCGCTGCCACCGGTAATCCTGCTGTCAACCAAGAATGGCACGACGGAAAGCCTGGGCCTGTCTGGTATCATCGACGTGGTGGTCGCCAAGCCGATCACGCCCGAACGGTTGCAACCGGTGATCGATCGCCTCATCGGCCGCTAGAGCAACCAGAAAAGTACTCGGAGTTTCCGTGCGGGAACCAGAAACCAAATAGCTGGATGCTGTGATCAACCTGCATTCACGATGCTTTCGATTAATCCGGGCAGTTGTCCGAGATCGGATATCTGGCGGAACCTCGATTCGGTTACCGGCGCCTCGACATGCTCCAGCACCCACGTCAGTTCGTGCGGCACATGGACACCCCAGCCGCCGGCCTCGATGGCCGGCACCACATCCGACTTCAGCGAGTTGCCGACCATCATGCTTTTCGCCGGACCATCGCCGTGGCGGTTGAAAAGCCTGCTATAGGTGGCTGCATTCTTGTCGCTGACGATCTCGACCGCGTCGAACAGGTCGCCAAGGCCTGAGCCAGCCAGCTTGCGCTCCTGGTCGAAGAGGTCGCCCTTGGTGATCAGCACTAGGCGGAATGCGCCGGCAAGCTGTTCGACCGTCTCGCGGGCGTGCGGCAAGGCCTCGATCGGATGGCTCAGCATCTCGCGGCCGGCATCGAGAATCTCCGCTATGACCGAGGCCGGCACACGGCCTTGCGTCACCTCGATCGCCGTCTCGATCATCGACAGGGTAAATCCCTTGATGCCGAAGCCATAGACGGCGAGGTTGCGCCTTTCGGCGTCCAGCAATCGTGCCGAGATATGCTCGGCTTCGCCATGCTCGACGAGCATGGCGGCAAAGCGCTTTTCCGTCAGCCGGAAGAACTGCTCGTTCTGCCACAGCGTGTCGTCGGCGTCGAAGCCGATCGTCGTCAGTCTGCCGTTGCGCCGCATTGAACGTCTCGATTGGTTTGGGGAATGGGAAACTAAGCCGATTGGCGTGATTTTCAACGCACCGGCCAATGCCCGACGCGGCTCCCCTTCCCTTCCATAGGAGGGCACGGCTATACTCCACAATCCGCAACCCAATCTGGTGAATGATGCCGCCTGCAAAAAAGGAAGTCCGTCCGTCGAGCCGCGGAGGACGCGCCCGCACGCCTGCCTTCGTGAAAAATCAACGGGGCGTCAAGAACTGGAAGGAAGTCAGCGCCTGGCTGGAGTGGCGCGGCATCGAGGATATCGAGTGCATCACGCCCGATCAGGCAGGCGTTGCGCGTGGCAAGATGATGCCATCGAAGAAATTCACCTCCAACACCTCGCTGGCACTACCTTCGGCTGTCTTCATGACGACGATCTCCGGCGGCTACCCCGAGGATGGCAATGGCTTCCATTACCCGGAAGACGACGGCGACCTCAAACTGATGCCGGACCTGTCGACGCTGACGGTGGTCCCCTGGGAAGAAGACCCGACGGCCGCGGTCATCTGCGATCTCGTCCACCAGGACGGACGCTCGGTCGAGTTCACGCCGCGCAACGTGTTGAAGCGTGTGGTGGCTGCCTATGACAAGCTCGGCCTGAAGCCAGTGGTGGCGCCCGAGATCGAGTTCTACCTGGTGCGCAAGAATCCCGATCCGGACTATCCGCTGACCCCGCCTGTCGGCCGGTCGGGACGCGCGATCGGCGGCGGCGCCGGCTATTCGATCGCGGGCGTCAACGAATTCGACGAACTGATCGACGACATCTACCATTTCTCCGAAAGCCAGGGCCTGGAGATCGATACGCTGATCCACGAGGAAGGTGCCGGGCAGTTGGAGATCAATCTGCGCCACGGCGACCCGATCGAACTGGCCGACCAGGTGTTCATGTTCAAGCGCACCATTCGCGAGGCGGCGCTGAAGCACGAGATCTACGCCACCTTCATGGCCAAGCCGATCCAGGGGCAACCCGGCTCCGCCATGCACATCCATCAGTCGATCATCGACAAGAAGACCGGACAGAACATCTTTTCGGCCGCTGACGGCTCGGAAACCTACGATTTTTTCCACTTTATCGGCGGCATGCAGAAGCATGTGCCGAACGCGCTGGTGATGTTCGCGCCCTACGTCAATTCCTACCGCCGGCTGACACAGGCGGCGTCGGCGCCGGTCAACAACAAATGGGGCTATGACAACCGCACCACGGCATTTCGCGTGCCACGTTCGGATCCGGCGGCTCGGCGCGTCGAAAACCGCATCCCGTCCTCCGATGCCAACCCCTATCTAGCGCTTGCGGCATCGCTTGCCTGTGGGCTGATCGGCATCACCAACAAGATCAAGGCCGAGCCTCCCGTGCTGACCACCGCCAATGCCGACGAGATCGACCTGCCGCGCGGCCTGCTCGAAGCCGTCGACCTGTTCGAGGGCGACGAGGAACTCTGCGCGCATCTGGGCAAGTCCTTCGCCGCCACCTATGCGGCGATCAAGCGGGCGGAGTTCGAGACCTTCATGGAAGTGATCAGCCCGTGGGAGCGGGAGTATTTGTTGCTGAATGTTTAGGGGAGTAGGGGAGTAGGGGAGTAGGGGAGTAGGGGAGTAGGGGAGTAGGAACGAATGGCCGAAAAAACAGGTTCCTACAAGGACTTGCTGGTTTGGCAGCAGGCGATGGACCTTGCAGTGGCTATTTACGGCGCAACGAAATCTTGGCCAAAGGAAGAACTTTATGGACTGACCAGCCAAGTGCGACGCGCTGCAAGCTCGGTGCCGCCAAACATAGCGGAGGGGTATGGCAGAGAAATTCGAGGCTCCTACCTGCAGTTTCTCCGTATAGCTCAAGGGTCATTGAAGGAACTGGAAACTCAGCTTCTGATTGCTGAACGCACCGGCATCGCGCCGAAAGCGACGACGGCCTCGTTGTTGGCGAACACCGAAAGTGTGGGAAAGCTTCTTCGACTTCTCATCCGTAGACTTGCAACCGAATAGCTCCCCTACTCCCCTACTCCCCTACTCCCCTACTCCCCTACTCCCCTACTCCCCTGCGAGCATCATGCCCTACCAATCCCCGATCTCCCCCGGCCGGTCCTGGTATGAGGACACGGCCGGCCCGCGGCCTGAATATCCAGCGCTTGATGGCGACCGGGCATGCGATGTCGTCATCGTCGGCGGCGGCTTTACCGGTCTGTCGGCGGCGGCGCATCTGGCCAAGGCAGGCACCAATGTCGTGCTGATCGACGCTTACCGCTTCGGCGATGGCGCCTCCGGTCGCAATGGCGGGCAGCTCGGCACCGGCCAGCGCGCCTGGGCCGAGGACCTGGAAGCCGAGTATGGCTTGGCCCGCGCCAAGGCGCTGTTTGATCTTGCCGAAGAGGCCAAGGCGCATCTCCTCGAATTCACTGCCGCCAACCAGATCGATATCGACTATATGCCGGGCCAGCTCTCGGTGGCGCACAAGCCGCGCTATGTCGACGACTACAAGGCGCATGCCGAGATCATGGCGAGCCGTTTTTCCTACCCGCATATCTCGTTCATGGATGCCAGGGAGACGGCGGAGCGGTTGGGCTCGACCGCCTATTTCGGCGGCACGCGCGACACCGGCACCGGCCACATCCATCCGATGAAGCTGGTGATCGGCACGGCGCGGGTGGCAGCGCTTGCAGGCGCGCAGCTGTTCGAGGGGACGCCGTCGACCGGCATCATGTCCAGTGGCGGCAAGGTCAAGGTTTCGACACCGAGGGGGACGGTGACGGCGCAGAAATGCCTGATAGCGGTCAACGCCTATGGCGGCGCGCTCGAGCCGGTTAGTGCGGCGCACATCATGCCGATCGGTTCCTTCATCGGTGCGACCGTGCCTTTGGGAGCGGATTCGAACGTTTTGCCGGGCGGCGAGGCGGTCGACGATTCCCGCTTCGTCGTGCGCTATTTCCGCAGATCGAAGGACGGACGGCTGCTGTTTGGCGGACGCGAGGTCTATGGCGTCAACGATCCGAAGGATATCCACATTCACATCCGCCGCCAGATCGCGGAACTCTATCCGGCGCTCGGGGATGTCGAGATCACGCATGGCTGGGGCGGCTATGTCGGCATCACGGTGCCGAGAAAGCCTTTCGTGCGCGAAGTGATGCCCAATGTGATCTCGGCCGGCGGCTATTCCGGCCACGGCGTCATGCTGTCGAACTACTTCGGTAAACTCTATGCTGAAACCGTTGCCGGCAACCGCGACCGGCTGAAGCTGATCGAGAATCTGAAAATCCCGCCGTTCCCCGGCGGTCGGCGCTTCCGCACGCCGCTGCTGTTCCTGGCGCTCAACTGGTTTGCGTTGCGGGACAGGATCTAGCCGACCGACCTGATGTAATATTGTAATATTCATTGTAACATTTGTTGCCCGTGCGACGCATTGCGCAATTTCCCGCAAAGGCGCAGAATCCCCTATAATGGCGTACTGATGCCACAATCGCAGGCGAAAGCTGCCGGTTCTGGGCGATTGTTCGGGGATTGTTGCGGGACTGCCCGCGTTGTTTTTTTGACCTATGCGGATCAGACGCCGGACTTCCGGCACCGACCGATAGAACGTCGGCCCCGCTTATGGAGGTGGCAAGAGTGAGAGAGCCCTTCAGTTTCGGTACGCCGGAACGTCGGCGCTTTGCCATGCAGTTCGGATACGACATGCGGCCGTCCTTCTGGCAGGAAGTCCGTTCGAACTCGCATCTGGTGATCGCCGCGATCGGCACTGCCGCGCTGCTTGGCGTCGCCGCCGTGGCGCTGTGGCTGGCATTGCCGGCCAGCGACAGACAAGCGGCAGCGAGCCCCGAGCAGACCATTCCAACGGTTCCGGTGAAGACGACGAAAATAACCCCGGTTGGGGCCGCGGTCGCCGCGGCAGCCGTGCCGCAGGCGCGCAAGTCCGACGCTATTCCGACAACCGTGGCGGCCGCGCAAGCCAACATCTCCGCACTCGCCGCCAACGATCCGCGCTGGACCGGTTCGCAGCCGAAGGACGCCGCCACTTCCGATTCGACTGCTCCCAGCCAGGCAGCGGACAAGCAAGCTGCGGCATTCGCACAGCCGGCAGCCGATACCGATGCCGCCACCGAACTTGCCAAGGTAGCCGCGCCCAGCGCAGCCGCGGGCAACCACCCCGACGGCGCACAAACCGCCGCCATCCCCGCGGTGCAGCCGCAAGAGCCAGCGGCAGAAGGCGATGACAGCCAAGCCAAGGCGAAGCCCAGGAAAGCCGCAGCCGCCGGAACAGGGCGCATCCTGAGGGCCGTGACCATGCGAAGCGGCCCGAAGAAAAATGCCGCCGCCATCGGTACGGTGCCAGCCAAAACCTCGGTGCAGGTGATGAGCTGCAAGAAATGGTGCCAGATCACCTACAACGGCAAGACCGGCTGGATCTACAAGAGTTACATCAAGACCGGCGCCTGACGCCCACCGCTCTGCGTGAGGCAGGCCTGTTGTTCTGATGCATGTCGTTCTCCCAAACCGGGGCCGCTTTCGAGCGACATACATCAGGCTTTCAGATGCAGCGGCCGCCATCGACCTCCAGCGCCACGCCGGTGATGAAGGCGGCCTCGTCCGAGGCCAGCCAGAGTGCGGCGTTGGCGATGTCGAGCGGCGTCGAAAGCCGGCCGAGTGGGATCGATGCGCGGAACTTCTCGCGGATCTCGGGCGTGTCGGCGCCCATGAATTTCTCCAGCATGCCGGTCTCGCCGGCAACCGGGCAGAGGCAGTTGACGCGGATGTTCTTCGGCGCCAGTTCCACCGCCATCGATTTGGTGGCGGTGATCGCCCAGCCTTTCGACGCATTGTACCAGGTGAGGCCGGGGCGCGGCCGCAGACCCGCGGTGGAGGCCGTGGTCAGGATGACGCCGCCGCCCTGCCGCTCCATGATCGGCACCACGGCAAGTGCCGCGTGATAGATCGCCTTCATGTTGACGGCGGTTATCAGGTCGAAGGTGTCCTCGTCGACATTGAGCATGTCGCCGTTGCGATGGGTGTAACCGGCATTGTTGACCATGATGTCGATGCGGCCGAAGGCGCTTTTCGCGGCATAGATCATCTCGTCGAATTCGGAGCGCAGCGAGACATCCGTCTGGGTCCAGATCGCAGCTTCACCGATTTCGCCGGCGACGCGCTCCGCACCCCTGGCGTTGAGATCGGCGACAACGACCCTGGCACCCTCCTGCGCAAAGCGCCTGGCGATGCCCTCGCCAAAACCCGACGCAGCACCGGTGATGATCGCAACCTTGTTTTCCAGACGCATGTTTTTTCCGCTCATTATTGGTGACGATCAACGGGCACGTCATTGGCGCTCATCCGCGCAAAGCCACGGCTTCTGACCGGATTGGCCGAAAGATGTGGGTCCATCGCCGATTTCTCCTTTGGCTTTCGCGTCGATCCCGCTCTATGCTGCAACTGCGAAGGCTTCCGGAGCCGCGCCTTCGACAAGCCTCCGGGTCATCGGACTGTCAAGGGGCAGGCGCATACACCCAGATGTGACACCATGGCACTGGAAAATTTAAATCGATTAGATTATATCAGCCGCGTCACAGCGACCGGCGTCAAAGCGGACAGACCATGACCAGCCAGATCATCCCCGTCGAGCCTTTCGACTTCATCATTTTCGGCGGCACCGGCGATCTGTCGGAACGCAAGCTTCTGCCGTCGCTCTATTATCGCCAGCGCGACCATCAGTTTTCGGAGCCGACACGCATCATCGGCACGTCGCGCTCGAAAATGAGCGATGAGGAATTCCAGGCCTTCGCCAAACAGGCGATCTCCGAGCACGTCAAACCGGCCGACATCGACGCCAAGGAACTGAAGACTTTTCTGGCGCGGCTGTCCTACGTCTCCGCCGATGCGACGAGCGGCGCCGGCTTCGACAAGCTTAAGAAGGCGATCGGCGACAGCGACCGCATCCGAGCCTTCTACCTGGCGGTGGCGCCGGCGCTGTTCGGCGACATCTCGCACAAGCTGAAAGAGCACAATCTGATCACGCCGAACTCGCGCATCGTGCTGGAAAAGCCGATCGGCCGCGATCTCGATTCGGCACGCAAGCTCAACGATCTGGTCGGCGACGACTTTCACGAAAGCCAGATCTTCCGCATCGACCATTATCTCGGCAAGGAGACGGTGCAGAACCTGATGGCGCTGCGCTTCGCCAACGCGCTCTACGAGCCGTTGTGGAATTCGGCCCATATCGACCATGTCCAGATCACCGTGGCCGAGACCGTCGGTCTGGAGGACCGCGTCACCTATTACGACAAGGCCGGCGCGCTGCGCGACATGGTGCAGAACCATATGCTGCAGCTGCTGTGTCTCGTCGCAATGGAAGCGCCGTCGTCGATGGATGCCGACGCCGTGCGCGACGAGAAGCTGAAGGTGCTGCGGGCGCTGAAGCGCATCAATGGCAACGAGGCGCCAAAGCACACCGTGCGCGGGCAGTATCGCGCCGGGGCTTCGGCCGGCGGACCGGTGAAAGGCTATGTCGAGGAGCTCGGCAAGGACAGCAACACCGAGACCTTCGTCGCCATCAAGGCCGAGATCGGCACCTGGCGCTGGGCGGGCGTTCCGTTCTACCTCAGGACCGGCAAGCGGCTGGCGACACGGGTTTCGGAAATCGTCATCGAATTCAAGCCGATCCCGCATTCGATCTTCGGCGACAGCGCCGGACCGATCTTCGCCAACCAGCTGGTCATCCGGCTGCAGCCCGACGAAGGCGTCAAGCAGTTCATCATGATCAAGGATCCGGGTCCGGGCGGCATGCGGCTGCGCCAGATCTCGCTCGACATGAGTTTCGCACAGTCCTTCGACGGCCGCGCGCCCGACGCCTACGAACGGCTGATCATGGACGTCATCCGTGGCAACCAGACCCTGTTCATGCGCCGTGACGAAGTCGAGGCGGCGTGGAAATGGATCGACCCGATCCAGAATGCCTGGGAAAGTGCCAGGCAGGAGGCGCAGGGCTACACGGCGGGCACCTGGGGCCCATCGGCCTCGATAGCACTGATCGAACGTGACGGGCGGACATGGCACGAGAGCAATTGAACAGCGCCGCCTATAGCTGGAACGGCTTCGCCGGGCGCCAGGAACTGGCGGCAGCCCTTGCCGGCCATGTTGCAGGCAGGCTGACCAAGGCGATCGCCGAGCGCGGCACGGGGTTGCTCGCCGTCTCCGGCGGCACCACGCCGGCAAAATTCTTCGCCGCCCTTTCGGCGATACCTATCGCCTGGGACAAGGTGATCGTGACGCTGGTCGACGAGCGTTTCGTGCCGGCCTCCTCGCCACGCTCCAATGCCGGGCTGGTAGCCGCCAATCTGTTGCAGAACGCGGCAAAGGCGGCTCGTTTCGTGCCGCTCTATCACGAAGCCACCAGCATCGAGGATGCGGCCTCGTCCGACGATGCAGCGCTCCGGTCCTTGCCCTGGCCGCTCGATGTCGTCGTTCTCGGCATGGGGCCGGACGGCCACACCGCCTCTTTCTTTCCCGATGCCGACGATCTGGCAACGCTGCTCGAGCCGTCTTCCGACAGGATCGTGCTGCCCGTTCATGCGGCAAGTGCGGGCGAGCCGCGGCTGACCCTGTCGCTGGCGCGCATCGTCGAAGCCGGCTTCATCGCGCTGCACATGGAGGGTGAGGACAAGCGTGTCGCCTTCGACGGCGCGGTTGCGCCCGGGCCGCGAAAGCCAATCCGTGCCGTGCTCGACGCAGCACATAAGCCCGTAGAGGTTTTCTGGGCCCCCTGAATCTCGATTTACTCTGGTCCCGGCAAACGGCGGGAGGATGTTTCCGGGACCTCGCCTGAAAGGACCGACCGCCATGACCGCCAGACGCGACATCGAAGCCATCACCGAACGCATCCGCCAGCGCTCAAAACCAGGCCGCGAGCGTTATCTCGGCCGCATCGCCGAGGCATCGAACCGCACCGCCAACCGGGCCGTTTTGTCGTGCGGCAATCTCGCCCATGGCTTTGCGGTGTGCAGCCCCTCGGAAAAGCTCGCGCTGGGCGCCGACAAGGTGCCGAACCTCGGCATCATCACCTCCTACAACGACATGCTGTCGGCGCATCAGCCGTTCGAGACCTTCCCGGCGCTGATCAAGGACGCAGCCCGCGAAGCCGGCGGCATTGCCCAGGTGGCCGGCGGCGTGCCGGCCATGTGCGACGGCGTCACCCAGGGCCAGCCCGGCATGGAGTTGTCGCTGTTTTCGCGCGATGTCATCGCCATGGCCGCCGCGATCGGCCTGTCGCACAACATGTTCGACGCCGCCGTCTATCTCGGCGTCTGCGACAAGATCGTGCCGGGGCTGGTCATCGCGGCACTCACCTTCGGCCATCTGCCGGCGGTGTTCATTCCGGCCGGACCGATGACGACCGGCCTGCCCAATGACGAAAAGGCCAAGGTCCGCCAGCTCTACGCCGAGGGCAAGGCCGGACGCGCCGAACTGCTGGAGGCCGAGTCCAAATCCTATCATGGGCCGGGGACCTGCACCTTCTACGGCACGGCGAATTCCAACCAGATGCTGATGGAGATCATGGGCCTGCACACGCCGGGCGCTTCCTTCGTCAACCCCGGCACGCCGCTGCGCGAGGCGTTGACCCGCGAGGCGACGAAGCGGGCGCTGGCGATCACCGCGCTCGGCAACGCCTATACGCCCGTCGGCCGGATGATCGACGAGCGCTCGATCGTCAACGGCGTCGTCGGCCTGCACGCCACCGGCGGCTCGACCAATCACACCATCCACCTGATCGCCATGGCGGCGGCGGCCGGCATAGCCATCACCTGGCAGGATATTTCCGACCTGTCGGAAGCGGTGCCGCTGCTGGCGCGGGTCTATCCGAACGGCCTCGCCGACGTGAACCATTTCCACGCCGCCGGCGGGCTCGGCTTCCTGATCCGCGAACTGCTCGACGAAGGCATCCTGCATGAGGATGTGCAGACGGTGTGGGGCGAAGGCCTGCGGCCCTATGCGGTCGAGGCAAAGCTCGGCGCCGACGGAGGCGTGGTGCGCGAGGCCTCGCCGAAGGCAAGCGGCGACGAAAAGGTGCTGGCGCCGTTCAACAAGGCATTCCAGGCGACCGGCGGCCTGAAAGTGCTGTCAGGCAATCT
Organism: Mesorhizobium sp. M1066; assembly: GCF_040318635.1. Taxonomy (NCBI): domain Bacteria; kingdom Pseudomonadati; phylum Pseudomonadota; class Alphaproteobacteria; order Hyphomicrobiales; family Phyllobacteriaceae; genus Mesorhizobium; species Mesorhizobium sp. M1066. The sequence continues at coordinate 40,750 of NZ_JAMYMR010000032.1, read as the reverse complement.
CGGCCACGCCGTCATCAAGACTTCCGCGGTGAAGCCGGAGCGGCGTATCATCGAGGCGCCGGCCAAGGTCTTCGACAGCCAGCAAGGGCTGAACGAGGCGTTCAAGGCCGGCACGCTGACCGGCGATTTCATCGCCGTCATCCGCTTCCAGGGGCCGAAGGCCAACGGCATGCCGGAGCTGCACAAGCTGACCACCGTGCTCGGCATCCTGCAGGATCGCGGCCAGCGCGTGGCGCTGGTCACCGACGGGCGCATGTCTGGCGCCTCCGGCAAGGTGCCGGCGGCTATCCATGTCACACCGGAAGCGGTCGAGGAGGGTCCTATCGCCAGGATCCATGAAGGCGACACCATCCGGCTCGACGCCGAAGCCGGCACACTCGAAGTGCTGGTGCCGGCCGGGGAGTTCGCTTTGCGCCGGACGGCGGATGCCAATCTCATCGGCAACGAGTTCGGCTTCGGCCGCGAGCTGTTTGCCGGCTTTCGACAACTGGTCGGCCGCGCCGATCATGGCGCCAGCGCCTTCGGCACCACATGACGGCAATTCTGCGTAGTTCATGAAAGAGAGCGGCACATGGCCGCCCTCTTGCGGTTGTGCATACGATTCTATTGCACGGTTAGCTCCGCTCGCTCGCCGGCCTTGACCGTCACGTTGCCTTCTTTGGAACTGTTGTCGGATTTCTCCGAGACGACGGCATAGTCGCCCGCCGGGATCGCTGCCTGATACTTCTGGTCGAATGCATAGCCAAGCGACTTGCGGTTGCCGTTGATGTCCTTCTTGGCCTCGAAAATCTCGATCTTCGAGGCTCCGGGCGCGGTGATCGCCAGCACGCCGGCATTCATTGCGACCTTCAGATTCTGAGATTCGCCCACCTTGACAGTGAACGGCTGCTCGACGACGGCGAGATCAACCGTCGCAATCAACACATAGTCTCCGGGTGGCAGATCGAATTTGCTGTCGGGCCCAAAGGCGTAGGTCACCTCGTCCCTGGTTCCGTCGATCTTCGTTTTCGCCTTCGTGACCTTGAAGCCGATGCCCGAACCGTCCGCCTTGTCGCCGCCGGCAGCATAGTAAGCATTGGCAACGACATGGCCGACACCGGCAATCATGTCCTTTTCCACGGTCTTGCCGGCAGCCAGCGGGATCGTCTCGGTAGCCACGCCCTGCCCGATCGTGACAGTCACTTTCTCGTCGCCGGCCGGCAACACGGCTTTCGTGGTTCCATAGAAGGTGGCGGGCAACTCAGCACCAGGATAGTCGATGACGACAGCCGCGCCATCGACGACATCCGCCCCCTCGCTCGGTCGCGGATGGATGATGAGCGTGCCGGCATTCAAGTTGAAGAGAGGCTTGTAGACCTGGCCTGCCTCGATCTTGACCTTCTGCTCGGTCTTCGCCTGGCCGTCACTGGCCACGACGATATAGTCGCCCGGTTCCAGATTGGCCTTGTAGGCACCGTATTCGGTGCTGACGTAGTCGCCGCGCGTACCGTCGGGTTTGGCCTTGTAGATTTCCCAGACGTTGCCGTCGGTGACGGGATCGCCGCCCTCGGCAAGCACTGCTATCGGCTGGAAATTGAAGTCCGGTTTGGCCGGCTCCGGCGCGGGCGCTGGCGCAGGTGCCGGAGCCGGTTCAGGAGCAGGCGCCGCCACTGTCTCGGCAAGCGCCTGCTGCAACGCCTTCTCGTCGGAGGCCTGGATGTATTTGCCGCCGGTGTTGTCGGCGAGGCAGGCGATCTGCTTGCCCTCGTCGGCGGTGAGGCCGAAACCGACGACATCGGCGGTGAAGTCGACGCCGGATGCCTCGAGCTCCTTGCCAAGCGCGCAGGGGTCGCCGCCGCATGTTTCGAGCCCGTCGGTGATGAGCACGACGGTCGCCTTGTCCTCGGTGTATTTCAGCGCCTCGGCCGCCTGTTTGACCGCCGCCGTCAGCGGTGTCTTGCCGAGGAATTTCAGGCTGTCGGCGGCGGCCGAAATGGCGCTGCCCGAACCTGCCTGCGGCGGCACGATCAGCTGGATGTCGTCGCAGCTGCCCTTTTCACGGTGGCCATAGGCCATGAAGCCGATCTCGTCGTCGGTGGGGACCGATTGAAGCACGGCTCGAAGCGATTCACGGGCGATTTCGAGCTTGGGCTTGCCGTCGATCTGCGCCCACATCGAGCCGGAGGCATCGAGAATGACGATGACCTTGTTTGCGGCGAAGCCGAACGTCGTCATCGACAAAAGGAGGATCGCCGCAGCGACGCCCCGTGCAAGTCCCGCCATTGAAATCTCCTCAAATCCGCCCCTGATCCGGGCGGCAAGCTATTTGACGCCGCGCCGGGACACAAGTCCGGGCGCCCGGTGCGTAGGGCTCCGAACCCAGCTTGACAAAGACCTGACGACAACCAGTTCGGCGGTGCCGGCAGTGCCGGCAGTTTTTGCGATAGGAATTTTTTCTTGACTCTATGCCCTCAGCTATGGTACATTTTCGCCCATGGTGCTGATTTGCGCCGGTGACCCGCCGCACAGGCGGGTTTTTCGTTTGATGCACCGTCAGCCTACGCGGCGAAGGCTCCGAAAGAACCGTTACCCGAATTCGCTGCCCTGGTCCGATGCGCCGGGCCGAGTGCCTAACTTTTCAACGGAAGCGAAGTTCAGTAGGTCGTGCGGCGCTCTTCCGAGGGCGGCCTGCCGAATTGCAGCCGGTAGCTTTGGGCGAAGTAGGAATGCGAGGTGAAGCCTGTCGCGATCGCCACGTCGAGGATCGGCATGTTGGTCTGGCGCAGCAATTCGCGCGCCCGCTCCAGCCGCAGCCGCATATAGTAACGGCCGGGCGTGACGCTGAGATGGCGCAGGAACAGGCGCTCGACCTGGCGTACCGAAAGGCCGGCGGATTTGGCCAGCTGCACCGCCGACAGCGGCTCGTCGAGGTGGTCGGCCATCAGTTCGACGATGCGCCTGAGCTTCTCCGACTTGCCGGTCAGGTCGCGTTCCGGCCCGACGCGCTGGCGGTCGCCGGCCGAGCGGATGCGTTCGTGCTGGAACTGGTTGGCGACGCCATTGGCGAGGTTCGAGCCGAAATCGCCGCGCACGATCTCCAGCATCAGGTCGATCGAAGTGGTGCCGCCGGCACAGGTGTAGCGCTTGCGATCGATCTCGAAGACGTTGCCGGTGCAGTTGATGTCGGGGAAGCGTTCGACGAAGCCGGCACGGTTTTCCCAATGGATGGTGCAGCGATAGCCTTCGAGCTGGCCGGCCTCGGCCAGCAGGTAGGAGCCGACCGACAGGGCACCCAGCGCATTGCCGCGCCGGCCCCAGCTGCGCAGTGCCGCCAGCACCTTGCTCTTGCCGGGGAATTCCGTCGTCAGCCCAACCGAGACGAACAGGATATCGACCGGCGGCAGGTCTGCGACGGCGTAGTCGATCTTGAGCGGCAGGCCATTGGAAGCCATCACCGGATCGCCATCGGCCGACACCGTCGTCCAACCGTAGAAGTCGCGGCCAAGCAACCGGTTCGCCGACCGGAACGTATCGATCGCGGCAGCCAGCGAGAACATGGAGAACTTGTCGACCAGCAGGAATGCGAACTGCCGGCCGCCTTGAACGGGGTCCGTGATGACCGGCCGTTGTGAGGGAACACTGGGGTTCGGCAAAGCTGCGGCTTTCTGGCGGGTCAGAAGGACGGCCGTTTCAATCCGGCCGCAAGGTAGGCCGAGGCTAACGTATTGGCCATCAGCATGGCAATGGTCATCGGCCCGACACCGCCAGGCACCGGCGTGATGGCGCCAGCGGCCTTGGCCGCTTCGGCATAGGCGACATCGCCGACGAGACGGGACTTGCCCTCGCCCTTCTCGGGTGCGGGAATGCGGTTGATGCCGACATCGATGACGGTGGCGCCTGGCTTCACCCAATCCCCCCTGATCATCTCCGGCCTGCCTACGGCCGCGACAAGGATATCGGCGGTGCGGGCCAAGGCCGGCAGATCCCTGGTGCGGCTGTGGGCGATGGTGACGGTGCAGTTGGCGGCAAGCAGGAGGTTGGCCATCGGCTTGCCGACGATGTTGGAGCGGCCGACGACGACCGCGTTGAGGCCGGACAAATCCTTGCCGCGCACCCGCTCGATCAGAAGCATCGAACCGGCCGGCGTGCAAGGCACGAAGGCTGTCTCGAGTTCACCGGTGCCGAGCTTGCCGACATTGATGAAATGGAAGCCGTCAACATCCTTTTCCGGCGCTATGGTCTGGATGATCTTGCCGGCATCGATATGGGCCGGCAGCGGAAGCTGCACGAGGATGCCATTGATGGCCGGATCGGCGTTCAGGTCGCCGATGATCTTCAGCAGTGCCGGTTCCGAGGTTTCGGCCGGCAGCGTGTGCTGAACGGAATGAAAGCCGCATTCCTTGGCGGTGCGCGACTTGGACGCGACATAGACCTGGCTGGCGGGATCCTCGCCGACGATGACCACGGCGAGACCGGGCTTGGCCTTGCCCTTGGCGACAAGCTCGGCCGTCAGGGACTTGACCGTCCCCACAACGTCCCCGGCAACGCTCTTGCCATCAATCACTACAGCCATGGACTACCCTCAACACCAGAATGCCCAAGCGCGTCGCGTGCGGAAGCGACGCGCTTTTCGATCTTTCACCGCGTGGCATTTTCACGAAAATTCCAACATGCAATCCCGCCAAAGCGCCGTCCCATGCCGTTTACGCGAAACCGGCATGTTTTTGTACGGCACCTGGAAGAATTTTGTGGCTCAGAAGTAGCGGCGGCGCGCGCGGCTCTCGGTCAGTTCGCGAACCGCTTCACGGAATTCGCGCAGGCTGGCACGGATTTCCTCGATTGGCGCTTGCTGCTCGGCATCCTCCACGACCCGCGGCGGCTCCGCCGATCGCTGATGAGGCTGAGGCGCCTGCTGCTGCGGGAGGGGCGGCTGTGGATAAGATTCGGAAGCAGGCTGAGCCGGATCGGGCTGCTGCCCGGCATTGGTGGCCGGCATGGATTGCGGATAGGGATAGGCCGGCGGCTGCGCGTAGCCCAATGGCTGCGCGTAGGGATAGAGCTGCGGCCCGGAATATGGCCGCTGCGGCACCATGGGAGGCGGCAGTGGCGGCTGCGCCGCCTGCTGCGGATGGCCGCCGGGCTGGAAAGGCGGCGACGGGTATGCTGTCGCGGCCGCCTGCCGAGGCTCGAAGGCCGGCGGCGACTGGGGATAAGCGCGGTATTGCGGATCGTGCATTGGTTTCGCGTTTTCGGCAGAGGCCCATTCAACGGTATCGAACGGCTCCTCCCGGGATGGCCTGCGGGAGACGGACTTGTGCAGCCTCGACAGCAAGGCACCGATCCGGCCGGGACCTTCGGCCGGCGAGACCTCGGCTTGCTGGACAGGCGGTGGCGCGGCCGGCGGTGGTGATGCAGGCGGGGGTGTCGATGGCTGCGGCGCTGGTGTTTGTGGCGGCGCCGGCGGCGGCGCTGCCCGATATGCCTTGTCTTCGTAAGGCGTCCGGCGTTCGTCCGTGCCATGGTCGCGGCGCGAGCGCGAATTGGCGGTGTCACGCAGGCTCTCATAGGCGCCACGCATGGCTCCGAGGCCAATGCCGGAGGCAAAACCCAGCAACAGGCCGCCGAGCGCGACCACGACTCGCGACGGCCCGTTTGCCTCGAGCGGCGCGAAGGCCTTCGAGATCACGTTGATGTTGGCTGTGTTGATGTCCTTCTGCTCGCCGGTTTCCTTGGCGCGCAGCAGATACTGTTCGTAGACGGAACGCTTGGCGGTCGCCTCGCGCTCCAGTTCGCGCATCGACACGAGGTCGCTGTTGACGTCGCCGCTGCGGACCTTCAGCTGCGCCAGGCGAGAGGCAAGGTCCTGTTCGAGCTGGACGGCGCGCTTGAGGTCGACCTGCAGCGACGAGCCGATGCGACGCAGCTCCGCGGCGATGCGGTCGCGTGCGCCGGCAATCTGGGCATTGAGCGCCTGGAGTTCGGGGTGACGCGGGCCGAACCGGATGGCAGCGCGGTCAGCCTCCTGCTTGAGCGATGCATATTGCGACCGCAGATCGCTCATCGTGTTGGAGTTGATCTCCTCCGGCAAGGTGCCGGTGAGAACCGAATTGACGTCGACCGACCGCGCCGAAGCGGCCCGGGCGTTGAGTTCCAGCGTGCGGGCGCGCGCGACCGACAGCTGCTCGTTGAGTTTCAGCATCTCGTCGTCGCTGATGAGATGGCCCTGCGCGTCGACGAGATCATGGGTAGCCCTGAAATCCTCGACCTTGCGCTCGGCCGCCTCGACCCCCTTGCGCAGCTCGTCAAGCCGGGCCGTCAGTTCGTCGGTGGCGCGGCCTGCGGTGTCCGACTGGATCTGGCCGAAAGTCTGCAGGAAGACATCCGTCATCGTGTTGGCGATGAGGGCCGATTTCTCGCCATTCTGCGTGGTGGCGCTGACGGTGATGACGAAGGTCTTGCCGCCGCGTTCGACCGAAAGGCTCTCGGCCAGATTGCCGACAGCAAGCGCGCGGCGGCGGGCGTCGTCGACACCGCCCGGCCCGTCATTGCGGGACAGGACGGAGCGGATGAGCGACATGACGCTGAGGCCGCCGCCGCCTTGCCCATTGAATTCGGGGTCGTTGACCAGATTGAGCTTGTCGACGACCTTGTTGAGAACGGTGCCTGATGTCAGCACCCGGACCTGGTTCTCGACGATGGCCAGCGTGGCATCGGAAGCGACGACCGACTGGGTAAGGTCGCGGTCGGTGAGCTTCAGGTCGCGCGGGTCGACGATCAGTTCGGTGGTGGCCTCATATTTCTTCGGCGTCGACAGCGCTATGGTGATGCCGAGCGCAGCGCCCAGTAGTGTCGTCGTCACGATCAGCAGCTTCGACTTGCCGACACCACGTACGACCTGCATCGGATCGATCAGCGGCTTCCACTGCTGACTGTCCGTGCCGTCGTTTCGGGATAACGACGCGTCGCCTGCAGCGTAAGGTTCCGATGCATGATCGGCGCGACGGGCGCCAGCGGTTTCGGCGGCACCAGGCTGTGTCCGTGGCGTGGTTTGCGCGCGATACGATGACGAAGCTTGCTCATGATCCCCGTCGATAGCGGCCGGATCCGACAGTTTCGTGTTCCGGGCCTCGCGCTGCGAACGGGCGAGACGATGACGGGTGGCGGCATCCTCGCGCCATGACAGGTCTGCCCGGTCGCCTATCGAGACCAGGGACGCGTCGGGTTCGTCGCCGCGCACAGCCTGGCCAAGCGCCAGCAATGAGCGCTCGCGCTTCCAGTCTTCGCGGTTTTCCCTGTCGACCATCGTCTGGAACTTTACCTTTGGCGACCTGCAAACGGCGATTGGCCATTCGTTAAGCCACGCTAAACAGGCATGGAAAACAAAAGGTTAATTTTCCCGCGCCGAAGCGTCGGTTTCTCGCTTCGGTTGCATCTATTTTCGACACAGGCTCAGGCTCCAGAACGGCACGTTAAGTTTTCCAGCCTAGGCTCTCCTTGAGACATGACGCAGGCCAGTGACATACCGCAAAGGCGGCCCCTCGCCCGGATCGGCAGCTTTTTGGCCGAACGACGGGGGCTGCTTCGCGACTATTTCTCGGCGATCAGCGGCGCCGGCGGGCGACTGGTGTTTTCGCTGGCCTATTTCATCGCACTGGCCAACACGCTCTCCATTTCCGAATTCGGCATGTTCGCCACCGCATCGGCGGCCGGTGTCATGCTGTCGCGCATCCTCGCCTTCGGGTTCATCTCGGCGCTCTACCGCACCGCCACCATCCGACCCAATCTAATCGGCACCTTCTCCGCCGGCTTCCTGCTGCTCGGCGTGCTGTCGCTGCCGCTGCTGGCCGCGGCCTCGTTCGGCGTCTATCTGCTTTTCTTCGCCGACACCGTGCCGCTGTCGGTGTTTGCGGCAATCGTCTTTGCCGAGGCGCTGTTGTGGCGGCCGGTGGAGGTGGCGCTGATCGTCAACAACGGTCTGGGCAAGTTCGGCCGCGCCGCGCTGCTGGCCATCCTGGCGACGGCGCTGCGGGCGCTTGGCGCGGTGCTGTTCATGTTCTCAGCACAACACAGCGTCTGGATATGGTCTTGGTTCTATATCGGCGCCAATGCCGCCTCGCTGCTGATTGCCTTCGGCTTCTTCTACCCGCGCCAGAGGCTGCGGCTGCGCGTCGCGCTGTATCTTCGGCGATTGGCCGATTCCATCTATGTGGCCGGGGCCGAAGTGCTGTTCTACCTGCAGATGGAATTCGACAAGCTGCTGGTCCTGGCGATCGGCGGCCCGCATCTGGCTGGCATCTACGCCATCATCATGCGGCTGGTAGACCTGACCGCCATTCCGATCCGCACCTTCTCGATGATGCTGGTGCAGCGCATGATGCGCGCGCCGGAACTTTTGTCACGGCTGGCGGTCAAGAGCGGCATCGAAGGCGGTGTGTTCGCGGTGTCGACGCTGGCGCTGCTGGCGCTTGGCATCGTGCTGCACTTCTTCCCCAACGCACTCGGCAAGAATGTCGCCGAGGCTGCGCCGCTGGTGGTGCTGGCGATCTGCGTGCCGGGGCTGCGCAATCTGGTCGAATACCAGGCCGAGCTTCTGTTCGCCCGCGGCCAGACGCTGGTGCGTGCGCTCAATCTCGGCCTGCTTGCCGGATTGAAGGCGCTGTTGCTGACCTATGTGCTGACGACCATCCTCGACACGCCGAACCTCGTGCTGTCGCTGAATGTCGTCTTCCTGCTTTTGTATCTCGCCTCGACGCTGCTCACCTATTCGGCGATGCGCAAGCCGGCGAAGGCGATTTAGCACTAAGAGCGGACTAGCCCGATCAGACGGCGGATGCGGCCGATATCGGTGCCGATGAAGGATTGCATGCCGATCGCCACCTGCTCCGGCGCCATGGCGGCAACGAAGCGGCGGAACTCGTCATCCGAAAGCGCTTCGCCGGTCCAGTGGACGTGGCAGAACTCTTCGGAACCGTGGAAGTGGCCGGCTCCGTCCAGCAGATCGTCGACATAGCGGCCGTAGATCATGCATTCGGAGAATTTGCGCGCCGAGCCGACGACCTCGACCCAGTCGCGGCCATGGACCTTCTCGATCTCGGCGCACATGGCCAGCACGGTGTCGCGCCGCCAGGCGATCAGCGTCGAGATATAGTCATGGATCGACGTCCGGGACGGGTCGATGCCGAGTGCCGATCCCGCATTGCGCGACCAGATGCGATGCTCCTCATGACCTTCGTCCGCCAGCACACCGTCGCGGCGGAACAGGCGCACCTTGCCGTCGCGCCAGAAGGCGCCGCAGTCGAAAGGTTTGAGGAAAGCGACGTCTGAATCGCAGAAGATGAGCACGTCTTGAGATGCATGCGCCGATATGGCGATGCGGCGCAATTGCTGCACATGCCAGCCGCGCAGTGGCTGAGTCTTCAGGCTGAGCCAGACGCGCCGGCGAAACAGGCTGAGCGGATCGTCGAAGGCGTGCAGCCAGCGCGGCAGCAATTCACGCTCGTCGACGACCGTGCGGCGGCCGGTTTCCAATTGGCGAAACAGACTGACGTCGCGATGTTCGACCAGGATGTAATGGTGCGCCGCGCCCGAAACGTGGCGATCAAGTGTCTCGCACAGCAGGCGGCAGCGCTCGAAATCGGGCGCATAGCTTGCCGTCACGATGGCCGCCGTCGGTGTCTGCCGCAGCGGGCTCGGCTCGACGGCGGCACCTGGCACGAACCTGCTGTTCACTTGATATCCCTCGCAGCTTCGAGTGTACGCGAGAATTTCTGCCTGACGACGCGCAGCAGGAACAGAGGATTGCCGACCACATAACGGCGCCACAGGCGGCTCGGTTCGACAGCCAACCGGAACAGCCATTCGAGCCGCAGCCGGCGCATCCACAAGGGCGCGCGGGGAACCGCGCCGCTCAGGAAATCAAGCAACGCGCCGACGGCGATCGGCAGCGTGCAATGGCGCGCGTCGATATGGCGTTCGATCCACAATTCCTGGCGTGGCACGCCCATGGCGACGAGCAGCACGTCGGGCCGAAGCGCGGCAATCCGGTCGACAATTTCCTGCTCCTGCGAAGCGGGGAAATAACCGTCATGGATCACCACGAACCGGTGCTGCACCGCCAATGCGGCCAGCTTGACCGACGCCGCTTCGGCATTGACGCGCGTCGCGCCGAGCAGGCCGACGGTGAGCGGCGTCGTCGAGGCCTGCAGGAAGGCGGGGACGAAATCGGTACCGTTGAGATTGTCGGGAAATGGCGCTCCGTAGAGGAGTCTCGCCGCCAGATCGATACCGATGCCGTCGGGCAGGATGAGGAAATCATCGAGTGCCTTGGCGAACACCGGGTCGGTATAGGCGATGTTGGCGTTGTGGGCGTTGAGGAAACTGACCTTGGTGAAGCGCCGCTCGGCAATCAACCGGTTCAGCAGGGCGATGGCATCGTTCCAGCGGACCGCAACCACCGGGATGCCAAGGATCGTCTTCAGCGTGTCGAGCCCGAACGCAGCGCGGGCGGAATGCATGTTCACGCAAACGCCTCCTGCCTGACGGGTGCGAGCTTTTCGAGGCCGAGCCGGATGGCAGCGTCGAGCGCCTTGACCTGCGAGCCCCGGAACGCGCTGCCGTCAACGTCGCGGATGTCGGCCGCCGCAGCCTCGAGTGCCCTGGCGAAGGCGACGGGATCGTCGGTGACGACGCAGTTGGCCGGACGGTGGTCGATGCCGCGCAGCGAATGGCTGGTGGCGACCGAAGGCAGGCCCAGTTCGAAGGTTTCGATTGTCTTCAACTGGACGCCGCTGCCTGCGGTGCTGATCAGCGGAATGACGGCAGCAACGCGCACGAACGCCTGCGCGTCGGGCACGCGGCCGACAAATTCAACACCCGGATGCTTCGACGTGACGCCCGAAGGCATGTGGCCGGCGATGCGGATGCGAAAGTCGGGCCGCAGATGCGGCACGACCTTGCCCAGGAACCAGTCGAGGCCGATGCGGTTCGGCTGCCAGGTCCAGGTGCCGATCAGGGCGGCGTCGCAGTCGATGCGGCGCGGGCCTTTCAGGGTTGTCGCGTGGGCACCGGTCACCAGTGGCAGCACCGCCGAGCGGTCGTGCGAGGCGACACCGAGGGCGGCGCGGTCTTCCTCGGCCAGGGTGAAGACGAAGCGCGCCCGGCGGCAGAGACGCTCTTCGACGGTCTTGAGCAGCCTCGCCTCGCGACGAAACAGCAGGCGCTGGAAGAGGCTGCCGGCGGCTGCGGCATTCTCCCGCGCCGAAAGATGCTCGACATTGTGGGCAATGAAGATCGAAGGCCGGTCGGTGAACAGTTTTTCGAAGGCGCCGGCGAACTGCACGGAATTCAAGACATAGCCATCAACTGGTCCAGCGCGCTCGATGGCAGCGAGAACATCGCTGTCGGATACGGCGCGCAGCTTGACCGACGCGAAGGTGAGACCCGAAAGCAGCGCCTTGCCGACCCAGGCCAGCTTTTGGCGCGCGGAGGCGTTGTCCGTGCGCACGTCGATCGCACCCAGCACCACGGTGTTTTCGGGGTCGGCCGCGGGCTTCCCCGGCCAGGTGAAGCCGATGACGGTTACGCGCGCGCCAGCGCGCCGCAAGGCAGCGATGATCGCAGCGTTGGCGATCTCGTAGCCCGAGGCGAGAGCGCCGTCAGGCACGATCGATGTGGCGAACAGCAGATGCATCTCACCTATCCTGTGGTGTAGCCGGTAGCAAAGTGCGGTGAACCCTTGATTAAGCCAGCACATTCGACGGCCGAAAGTCCCTGTCTGGCGGGCTTCTCCGTGCAAGGTGATTAACGAAACCTTATCACCGTGGTGCTACCAGAGCCCAACTCACCATGTGGCTGGACACGGATGATCCCTTTGCCATCGGACGGTTCGGTATCGATCGCTGGACGCACGCCGCGGCTTGACGTCGAGGCCGTCGAAGCCGTCATCACCTTGCCTACCTTCAAGCGTCCCCAGCAGGTGCTGGAAACGCTGGCGTCGCTGCGCGCGCAGCAAACCGGCAGACGCTTTGCCGTGATCGTCATGGAGAACGAAGCCGAGGCGCGGGCCGGCGCCAAGGCGGCGCTGCCGCTGTTCGAGCGCGGTGAGATGCCGGGCCTCGTCATCATCGCGCATGAGCGCGGCAATTGCAGCGCCTACAATGCCGGCTGGCAGACGGCGATCCTGCAATTCCCGAACTTCAGGCATCTGCTGGTCATCGACGATGACGAGATCGCCGATCCGCAGTGGCTGGAACGGATGTGCCACGCTGCCGAAACGCTCGGCGCCGATATCGTCGGCGGCCCGCAGGTGCCCGTGTTTGCCGACCCCGCCCATGCGAGATGGGCCGAGCATCCGGTGTTCGCGCCGCCTTACCAGGAAACCGGACGCGTGCCGGCGCTCTATTCGTCCGGCAATCTTCTGGTCGGGCGCAACGTGCTGATCGCCATGGGTCCGCCCTTTCTCGATCTCAGTTTCAACTTCATGGGCGGCGGCGATTCCGACTTTCTCAGCCGGTCGGCGCAAAATGGCTTTGTGCTGGGCTGGTGCGCCGAGGCCAAGGTGCAAGAAACCGTTCCGGCCCGGCGTGTCGAGGCCGACTGGATCCGTGCCCGCAGCTTGCGCAACGGCGTCATCTCGACATTGGTCGAAAAGAAGAAACGCGCCGGCACGCCAATGGCCGGCGCCAAGGTGTTGCTGAAGAGCCTGGCGCTGCTTGCCGCCTCGCCGTTTCGCGGCCTGATGCGGCTGGCGCGAACCGGATCGCCTGATATCGCCATCTACCCCGTCCATGTGGCGCTGGGCCGCGTGCTGGCCGAATTCGGATATGCCAATGAGCAATACCGCCAGCCTGAGAAAAACTGAGCGCGCGCCGCTCAGCGACGCGTTCACGCGCGAAGGCGTGGCCACCGCCATTGCCGCGCTGCTGTTCACCGTCATCATGGTGTCCTTCAGGCCGTTCCAGCCGGGCGGCGCCGAACTCACCGGTCAAGGCGGCGACATCGTCAACCAGCTTGGCTTCGGTTCGCTCGGCGCCATGTCGATCTTCTCGCTGATGGCCTTTGCCGATCCGCGCGTGGTGCGCTCGCTGCTCAGCCCGTCCTGGGTGCTGATGCTGGGCTTCTTTTTCCTCTCGGTGATCCTGTCGACCGATCCGCCTTCGGCGATGCGCGCCGCCTCGTTCACCCTGATCGGCATCCTGACGATGGCGACGATCCTGGTGCTGCCGCGCGACGCCGAGGCCTTCTCGAAGGTCATCATCTTCACCGCCGTCGTGGTCATGGGCCTTTCCTATCTCGGCCTCATCGTCTTTCCGCACGAGGCGATGCACACCGCCGACTCGCAGGAGCCCGAGCATGCCGGCCTGTGGCGCGGCGTGTTCACCCACAAGAACATCGCCGGGCCGATCATGGCCTGCCTCAGTTTCGCAGGCCTCTATCTCTACCGGCGCGGACAGCGCTACTGGGGCGCCGGGATCTTCCTCGCAGCAATGATCTTCATGCTGCACACCGGCTCCAAGACGACCGCCGGCCTGGTGCCGTTCTCGATCCTGATCGTGATGTTCCCTAGCCTGATAGGCATGCGGCTCGGCACGCCGATCCTGTTTGCGCTGGCGATCGTCGCCACGGCGGTCGGCACGCTGGGCATCGTCTTCCTGCCGCCTGTAAAACATCTGGCGGCGATCTATTTCCCCGGCATGACCTATACCGGCCGCACGACGCTGTGGGAGTTCGCCGGCAGCATGCTGGCGAAGAAGCCATGGACCGGCTACGGCTATGAGAGCTTCTGGGGCACGCCGCTGCTGCTCAACCAGGACCAGCCCTTCGACCGGCCGTGGGACATCAGGACCATCGTGCACGGCCATGACGGCTATCTCGACATCGCCGTGCTGATGGGCATTCCCGCACTGTGCGTGGCGGTCTACACTTTCCTCATCGCGCCGCTGCGCGACTACATGCGAATTCCGTTGCGCCGGGAAAACATCTTTCTCGGCGACTTCTTCATGATGGTGGTGCTGTTCACGGCGCTGAACGCCTTCCTCGAAAGCTTCTTCTTCCATCGCGGCGACCCGGTCTGGCTGTTCTTCGTTCTCGGCGTGCTTGGGTTGAGGCAAGTGTCGCTGCGGCCGATGGCGGTGCGTGATCCCGATCGCGGTGAGCGATCTTCCCGTTCCCCCTGACGGGGGCTTCCCCGAGGAAGCGTCAGCGGCTATGTGAAACCTTCCTTCGGAGGGCTTTCGATGACGATCAGGCTTGTTCTCGCCGGCTGCGGCAATATGGGCTACGCCATGCTCTCGGGCTGGCTGAAATCCGGCAAGCTTGCGCCATCAGCGGTCTTCGTGGTCGAGCCCAATGCCGATCTGCGCAATCGCGCCGCAGCGTTGGGCTGCGGCACATCAGCCGATGCCGGCGATATTCCAGCCGACGCCGTGCCCGATCTCGTCGTCATCGCGGTGAAGCCGCAGGTGATCCGCGAGGTCACCGCCGCCTATAAGCGCTTCGGCGATAGCCGCACCACCTTCGTCAGCATCGCCGCCGGCACGCCTGCCGCCACCTTTGAAGAAATCCTGGGCAGCCGCGCGCCGATCGTGCGCTGCATGCCCAACACGCCGGCGGCGATCGGCAAGGGCATGATGGTGGTGTTCTCCAACAAGCTCGTGTCCGACGATACCAAGCGTTTCGTCGCCGACCTTTTGTCGGCGAGCGGCGAAGTGGCCACCATCGACGACGAGGGCCTGATGGATGCGGTGACCGCCGTGTCGGGATCGGGGCCGGCCTATATCTTCCATTTCATCGAAGCGCTGACCGTCGCCGCCGAGAAGGCCGGTCTGCCGACGGCGACCGCCAAGTTGCTCGCCATGCAGACCGTCTACGGCGCCGCCTCGCTCGCCGCCGAAAGCGGCGAGGAACCGGGCGTGCTGCGCCGGCAGGTCACCAGCCCCAACGGCACGACGGCCGCGGCGCTGGCCGTGCTGATGGGCGAGGACCGGCTGACCAATCTGCTCACGCAAGCGGTGGAAGCGGCGCGGCTGCGGTCGGTCGAACTGGGGAAATAATCCTCAGCTTGCCCCGTACAGCATCTCGTCCTGAAGCTGGCGCAAGGCGAACAGCCTTGTCGTCTGGTCGGGCGCCGCATTGTCCGACGTCAGCAACTCACCTTTCCTGACCGGTTTCAGCACCTTGCCGCCCTCGAGCAGGCCGACCGGCACGGCGCGCCGGGCGCGGGCTTCGCCGACGGTCATGGTCCAGGAGCGGTAACAGGTCTCGCCGATCGCATCGAAGGTCTCGCCGGCGGCAAGGTCGCGCTTGGCGATGGCGCAGACTTCGGCGACCGGCCGCGGCAGCGGCACCATGTCGGGCTTGCCGAAAAGCACGATGCGGGCGGCGGTCAGGGGCACCTCCAGCGACGTCAGATGATAGGGTCGGAACAGGCTGTAATAGGGGCCGTGGCCGATATGCAGATCGTCCATGCGCTCGATGATGCGCGGATGCGTCGCCTCGACGATGACAAAGACGCCAGGCGCGACGCCCTTGCCGACCGTGTAGTCGACGACGCCTTTCTTCAACAGCAGACCGCCATCCTCGCGCGGGATCAGCACCTTGGCGAGATCGTCGCGGTCGGCCCTCGGGCCGTGCATGCCGGGCACATCGGGCACCAGCCCGGTGGCGTTGGCGATGGCGCACATCTCGACCATGGTCTTGGAACCGTCGATGAACTCGACCAGCATGCGCGGGTTCATGTTGCGGCGGATCGCTTCGGCGCGATAGTCGTCCGGCACGGCATCGTGGTTGAGCGGGTTGTTCTTGCCCTTGCCTGCCGAGACGATGGTCAGCCCGAGCGCCGACGCGAATTCGATCAGTTCCATGCAACTCGACGGCTCGTCGCCCGCACCCACCGAATAGACGACGCCAAGCCGGTCGGCCTGCTGCTTCAGATAGCAGCCGATGGTGACGTCGGCCTCGACGTTCATCATCACAAGATGCTTGCCGTGCTCCATCGCCATGAGGTCGAAGTCGGCGGCGACACCCGGCTTGCCGGTGGCGTCGATGACGACGTCGATCAGCGGGTTGGTGACCAGCATCTCGTTGGATGTGATGGCGATCTTGCCGCTCTCGATGGCGCCGGTGACTTTCGACGCGGTATCGGCTTCGACCGCCATGGCTTCATCGCCATAGGCGATGCGGATGGCATCGCGCGCGGTATGCGGGCGGCGGGTCGAGACCGCGCAGATCGAAATGCCTGGCATCAGCATGCCTTGCGTGACCAGATCGGTGCCCATTTCGCCCGAGCCGATGACACCAATGCGCACCGGGCGGCCTTCGGCGGCACGCCTGGCGAGATCACGGGCAAGGCCGGTCAGGGCGATGTTGGTCATGCAGGAATGTCCACAGCTTCGTGATTTGGGATCGGATAGCAGGGAACGGGTTCTATTTGCCAACGAAACCCGGTCGCGACCTGCAATTTCCACGAAATCGTCTCGGAAGGGACGTCCTTCGGGGCTCGATTGGCCGAAGCGCAACCAATTGACATCGAAGCGAACAACCCCAATAAAACATTCGTTTGTCAACAAAGGCAAATGTTCACCGACGCGACAGTCGGGAAGCATTCGCCTCTGGCGCAAATTGGGGAGTGTCTTTGCGCCACGGCGTCAAAGGCTGGATGGAGCATCATTGCGAGGCGTCGAGCGAAGGCTCGCGGCTCCAGGGGAGGAAAAATGGATACTGTTCTCGCGGGCCTCAAAGGGGCCATCGATACGCTTGGCCCGACGATCCTGCTGCCGATCGTCATTTTCATCATCGCCGTGGTTCTGGGCGCCAAGGTCAGCAAGGCTTTTCGCGCCGCCGTCACCATCGGCGTCGCCTTCATCGGCATCAATCTGGTGCTTGGCCTGATGTTCACGTCGATTGGCGATGTCGCCAAGGCCATCGTCACCAACACCGGCATCCATCGCGACATCATCGATGTCGGCTGGCCCTCCGCGGCCGCGATCGCCTTCGGCTCGTCGGTCGGCCTCTGGGTCATTCCGGTCGGCATCCTGGTCAATATCGTGCTGTTGCTGACACGCATGACGCGCACGCTCAATGTCGACGTCTGGAATTTCTGGCACTTTGCCTTTGTCGGCTCGCTGGTGGTCGCCGCAACCGACAATCTGGCCTATGGCATCGCGGTCGCAGCACTTGTCGCAGCACTCTCGCTGCTGTTCGCCGACTGGTCCGCGCGCGCGGTACAGCAGTTCTACGGCGTGCCCGGCATTTCGGTGCCGCATCTCGCCTCGGCACAGATCCTGCCGATCGCCATTGTGCTCAACTGGATCATGGACCGCATTCCCGGGATCAACCGCATCAACATCAACACGGACACGATCGAGCGCAGGTTCGGCGTGTTCGGCGAACCTGTCGTGATGGGCCTCATCATCGGCCTCGTGCTTGGTGCGATCGCCTTCTATAATGCGGGTGATCTCAGCGTGGTGCTGGCAAAGGTTCTGGGCACCGGCATGACGCTGGCCGCGGTGATGCTGCTGCTGCCGCGCATGGTCAAGATCCTGATGGAGGGGCTGATCCCCGTCTCCGACGCCGCACAGGCGTTCGTGCGCAAGCGCACCGGTGACCGAGAGCTTCTCGTTGGTCTCGATTCGGCGATCCTGATCGGCCATCCGGCCGCGATCTCGTCGTCGCTGATCCTGGTGCCGATCGCGATCATCCTGTCCATCATCCTGCCAGGCAACCGCGTCATCCTGTTCGCCGACCTCGCGGTCATCCCCTTCATCGTCGCCATGACCGCGCCGCTGGTCAAAGGCAACGTGTTCCGCATGGTGGTGATCGGCACGGTGACGCTGGCCATCGGCTTCTACGTCGCCAACGCGCTGGCGCCGCTGTTCACAAGCGCTGCTGTCGCATCGGGCTTCAAGCTGCCGGCGGACGCGCTGCAGATCACCTCGGTGGTCGACGGCTTCCTGTGGGTGCCTTACGTGGTCATCGAGGCGATCCAGGGGATGGGGCTTGTCGGCATCATCGTGATCGCGGTGGTCATCGCGGCATTGTTTGTCCTCTACCGCCGCAATCCGCTCGGTTGGGAGCGGGCCGCGGGCGCCGAGGACGAGCCGGTCGAAGAGACGGCCTGACCTGATAGCGTCCACCCTTTAAACCGATCGTGCGCCCTTCCCGGGGCGCACGATTTCATCGACGGAGCAAAGAATGTCCGACGGCCTCATGCAGCTTCTGGACCCCGACGCGATCGTGCTCGGATCCGATGCCTCGACCAATGAGGAGATCATCCGCATCCTGGCGGGCCGGCTGGAGACACTTGGCTATGTCAAAAGCTCCTATGCCGACGCGGTTGTGCGCCGCGAATTGACCATCCCGACCGGACTGCCGCTGGAACGCTCCGACAATGTCGCGGTGCCGCACACCGATCCGGAGCATGTGCTGAAGCCTGGCATCGCGATGGGCACATTGAAGCAACCAGTGACCTTCGCCAACATGGAGGATCCCGACGAGATGCTGCCGGTCGGCTTCGTCTTCCTGCTTGCCATCAACGACAAGGACAAGCAGATTGAGGCGCTGCAGGCCGTCATGGCCACCATCCAGAACCCGCAAGCCTTGGATGATTTGAGGTCGGCCAGAACCCTCGAAGACGTGCGAGCCGTACTCGGCTGAAACAAGGAGAAGCAGAGATGTCCAGACAGAAAACCATTCTCTTTGCCTGCGGCACGGGCATCGCCACCTCGACCGCGGTCAATGTCGCCGTCACCGAGGAAATGAAGAAACGCGGCCTCACCTTCAACGCCCAGCAGGCAAAGGCCACCGAAGTGCCCGGACTGGCCGACAATGTCGACTTCATCGTCGCAACCACCCCGATCTCCGCTTCGGTGACCAAGCCGGTCATCAAGGGCCTTGCCTTCCTCACCGGCATCGGCAAGGACAAGGTGCTGGACGAGATCGAGGCGCAATTGCGCAAATGACGGCACCGATGCTACGCGCAGGCTGACGCGGCTTCACACCACCCTGACATAGCTCGTCATTCCCGATTTCTGGTGCTCGATGATATGGCAGTGCAGCAGCCAATCGCCGGGATTGTCGGCGACGAAGCCGAGCTGAACCTTCTCGTTGGGCTGGATGAGATAGGTGTCGGAAATCACGGGCTGAACCTGGCGCGTCGAGGATGACAGCACCTTGAAGCTCATGCCGTGCAGATGCATCGGATGGGATTGCGGCGTCAGGTTCTCCATGTCGATGACGTAGCTTTGGCCAAGCTTCAGTTCGGCCAGAGGCGCGGTCGGATCCTTGGTGTCGCCGGGCCACGGCACTTTGTTGATGGCCCAGAAACTGTAGCCAAGCGAACCGCAGATGCCATCGCTCGGGACGTTTTCCGCCGTGGCGCTCAGTGCCAGGGAAATATGCCTGGCGCTGGCGAGGTCCACTTCCGCCACGGGATTGAGCTCCAGTGGAGCAACATCGCGAATGTCCCGTTTGAGGGATTTTCCTGTCGCGTGCAGGGTTGCCAGGATTTTTGGCTTGGTGCCCCTGACGTCCCTCAAGCTGACGATCGCACCTTCCTCGTCGGGCATGCGGATGGCCAGTTCCATGCGCTGTCCCGGTCCAAGCAGCAAGGCATCGGGCGAAAAACGTTCAGGCACCGGATTGCCGTCGAGCGCCATGACACTCGCCTCCGCACCGTCGATGCGAAAAGCGTAGATACGCGTCACGTCGGTGATGGCGACCCTGAGCCGCACCAGCCCTCCGGCCGGCGCGTCATATTGCGGCTGGTCGAGCCAGTTGGCGGTGCGCACCGTGCCGTAAGTGCCGGTTCTCGCGGCATCGCGCGGCCGGAACTGGTCGATGAACTGACCGTCGTCGCCGAGGCGCCAGTCGCGCAGGTTGAGGACGATTTCGGCATCGAATTTCGGATCGTTGGGATTCTCGACCACGATCACGCCGGTCAGGCCGTGGCCCATCTGCTCCAGCGTGTTGCAATGCGGGTGGTACCAGAAGGTGCCGGCGTCGGGCGGCGTGAAGGCGTAGTCGAAATGATCGCCGGTGTAGACGTAGGGCTGGACCAGGAACGGCACGCCGTCCATCTTGTTTGGAACGCGAATACCGTGCCAGTGGATCGTCGTCGGATCATCGATCGCGTTGACAAGGCGTGCAGCGAAGGGCTCGCCTTTTTTCATTCTGAGCACGGGCGGCATTCCGACGTTGCCATAGGTCAGCACATCCCTGGTCTGGCCGACATCCATCAGCTTCGCCTGGATCTTTGCCGTCAGCAAAACCACCGGCTCAGGCGTGGCAGCGGCCCAGCCGCCAAGCCGACCCATGGCTGAAAGCCCTACTCCGCCTGCGCCGGCAATCGCTGCCGTTTTCAAAAGCCCGCGGCGTGTGAGTAAGGTCATTCGGCGCTCCAACTGCAAAGGCGACTGCCCGCGAAGGTGTAACCGCCACGCCATGGATCACAAGCCGGCAACCAGCGCAAATTCTGTTGAACGCTTGCCGCCGCTATTCAGCCGCCTCGGCATAGTGTGCCGGCACGTAGTTGAGGATGGGGCCGAGCCAGCGCTCTACCTCGGCCAAGGGCATTGCCTTGCGGCGTGCATAATCCTCGACCTGGTCGCGTTCGACCTTGGCGACGCCGAAATAATAGCTTTCGGGATGCGCCAGATAGATGCCGGAGACCGACGAGCCCGGCCACATCGCATAGCTTTGGGTCAGGCTCACGCCTGCATTGCGCTCACCGTCGAGCAGCCGGAACAAAGTCGCCTTCTCGGTGTGATCCGGCTGCGCCGGATAGCCGGGCGCCGGACGGATGCCGCGATAAAGTTCGCCGATCAGCTCGTCCGGCGCCAGCGCCTCGTCTGACGCATAGCCCCAGAATTCCTTGCGCACCTTCTCATGCATGCGCTCGGCAAAGGCTTCGGCGAAGCGGTCCGCCAGCGCCTTGACCATGATCGAGGAATAATCGTCGTTGGCGCGTTCGAAGCGTTCGGCGATCGCCACCTCCTCGATGCCGGCGGTGACGATGAAGCCGCCGATGTAATCGGGCTTGCCGCACTCCGCTGGCGCGACGAAATCGGACAGGGCGACATTGGCCTTGCCGTCGCGCTTGGTCAGTTGCTGGCGCAAGGTGAAGAAGGTCGCCAGTTCCTGCGAGCGTGCCTCGTCCGTGAACAGCCTGATGTCGTCGCCGATGGCATTGGCCGGCCAGAAACCGATGACGCCGCGCGGCGCGAACCATTTCTCGGCGATGATCTTCTTCAGCATCGCCTGCGCATCCTCGAACAGCTGGCGGGCGGCGGCGCCTTGCGCCTCGTCTTCGAGGATTTTTGGATAACGACCCTTCAGCTCCCAGGTCTGGAAGAACGGCGTCCAATCGATGTAGCGCGCGAGCTCGGTAAGGTCCCAGTTCTCGAAGACCTTGACGCCGGTGAAGGACGGCTTCGGTGGTTGATAGGCGGACCAGTCGATCCGGTGCGCATTGGCCCTCGCCATGGCCAGCGGCAGCCGCTGCTTGTCGGCTTCGGAGCGGGCATGCGCGTCGGCGACCTTCTTATATTCGGCGCGCACCGTATCGACATAGCCGCCCTTGGTCTCGTTCGACAGCAAGGACGAGACCACGCCGACCGCCCGGCTGGCGTCGGTGACATAGACTGTCTGGCCCTTGCTGTATCGCGGGTGGATCTTCACCGCCGTGTGCACGCGGCTGGTCGTCGCGCCGCCGATCAGCAGCGGAATGTCGAAGCCTTCACGCTCCATTTCGGCGGCCATATGCACCATCTCGTCCAGCGACGGCGTGATCAGGCCGGACAGGCCGATGATGTCGACTTGTCTCTCGCGCGCCGTCTGCAGGATCTTTGCCGCCGGCACCATGACGCCGAGATCGATGATCTCGTAATTGTTGCAGGCGAGCACGACACCGACGATGTTCTTGCCGATGTCGTGGACATCGCCCTTCACCGTTGCCATCAGGATCTTGCCCGCTGTCTGGCGCTCGCCATTGTCGATGCCATTGGCGACGTTGGCCAGCTTCTCGGCCTCCATATGCGGCAATAATCCTGCGACAGCTTGTTTCATGACCCGCGCGGACTTCACCACTTGCGGCAGGAACATTTTTCCCGCGCCGAACAGGTCGCCGACGACGTTCATGCCGGCCATCAGTGGGCCTTCGATGACATGCAGCGGACGCTCGGCGGCCAGCCTGGCTTCCTCGGTGTCGGCATCGATGAATTCGGTGATGCCGTTGACGAGTGCGTGGCTGATCCGCTGCGCAACTGGCAATTCGCGCCACGCGAGGTCGCGCTCCTTGGCTTCCTGGCCCGCCGTGCCCTTGAAGCGTTCGGCGATCTCCAGCATGCGTTCGGTGGCGGTGCCGCCAGCCTTGGGCAGGCGATTGAGCACGACATCCTCGCAGGCCTCGCGCAGCGCCGGCTCGATCGTGTCGTAGACGGCAAGCTGGCCGGCATTGACGATGCCCATGTCCATGCCGCGCTGGATGGCATGGTAGAGGAACACCGCATGCATGGCCTCGCGCACCGGCTCGTTGCCGCGAAACGAGAACGACAGGTTCGAGACGCCGCCGGAAATGTGGCCATGCGGCAAGGTCGCGGTGATCTCGCCAGCGGCTTCGATGAAGTCGACGCCGTAATTGTCGTGCTCCTCGATGCCAGTAGCGACCGCGAAGACGTTGGGGTCGAAGACAATGTCCTCGGGCGGGAAGCCGGCCTGCTCGGTCAGCAGCTTGTAGGCGCGGCTGCAGATCTCGACCTTGCGCGCCTTGGTGTCGGCTTGGCCGTCCTCGTCGAAGGCCATGACGACCACCGCCGCGCCATAGGCACGCACCAGCCTGGCATGATGCAGGAATGCCGCCTCGCCTTCCTTCATCGAGATGGAGTTGACCAGCGGCTTGCCCTGCACGCATTTCAGCCCGGCCTCGATGATCTCCCATTTCGAACTGTCGATCATGATGGGAACGCGGGCTATATCCGGCTCGGCGGCGATCAGGTTGAGGTATTCGATCATGGCCTTCTTCGAATCGATCAGACCCTCGTCCATGTTGATGTCGATGATCTGCGCGCCATTGGCGACCTGGTCACGGGCGACGTCGAGCGCGGCGACATAGTCGCCCGCCGTGATCAGTTTTCGGAACTTGGCCGATCCGGTGACGTTGGTGCGCTCGCCGACATTGACGAAAGGGATCTCGTCGGTGAGTGTAAACGGCTCGAGCCCCGACAGGCGCATCTTGGGCTCGATGTCCGGAACGGCGCGCGGCGGATACTTCCGCACCGCCTCGGCAATGGCGCGGATGTGCTCCGGCGTCGAACCGCAGCAGCCGCCGACGACGTTGACCAGTCCCTCGCGGGCGAAATCCTCGATCTGCGCGGCCATGAATTCCGGGCTCTCATCATACCTGCCGAATTCATTGGGCAGGCCGGCATTCGGATAGGCGCAGGTGAAGGTGTTGGCGACGCCTGATATTTCGGCCAGATGGTCACGCATGGCATTGGCGCCGAGCGCGCAGTTGAGGCCGATGGTGAAGGGGCTGGCATGGCGCACCGAATGCCAGAAGGCGGTCGGTGTCTGGCCCGATAGCGTGCGGCCGGACAGATCGGTGATGGTGCCCGAAATCATCACCGGCAGGCGCACGCCCTTCTCGATGAAGATCTCTTCCGCTGCGAAGATCGCCGCCTTGGCATTCAGCGTGTCGAAGATGGTCTCTATCAGGATGATGTCGGCGCCGCCATCGATCAGGCCGCGCAGCTGCTCGCCATAGGCGAGGCGCAGATCGTCGAAGGTCACGGCGCGATAGCCGGGATTGTTGACGTCGGGCGACATCGAAGCGGTGCGGTTGGTCGGCCCGAGTGCACCGGCGACAAAGCGGCGCTTGCCGTCCTGCTGCTCGGCCCGAACAGCGGCGCGCCGCACCAGCCGCGCGCCATCGCGGTTCAGCGCGTAGACGGCATCCTCCAAGCCGTAATCGGCCTGGGCGATCGAGGTCGAGGAGAAGGTGTTGGTTTCGAGGATATCGGCGCCCGCGATGGCATATTGATAGTGGATCTCCTCGATCGCCTGCGGCTGCGTCAGGACCAGGAGGTCATTGTTGCCTTGCTGGTGGCAGGCGCAGCCGGCGAAGGCCTCGCCGCGAAACTGGTCCTCGTCGAAGCCGAGGCCCTGGATCTGTGTGCCCATGGCGCCGTCGAGGATGAGGATGCGCTCGCGTGCCGCCGCTGTCAGCGCCGCAAGCACCTCCGACCCGTCTGGCTTGGCCGCGACGGGGCCGAACAAATCGTCCAGCGATGCAGAATTCTGCGACATTTTTTATCCCTTTGGCGACAAGCCTTTTCATCTCACATAAGGATATCTTTATGTCAATATACGGGAGGTGCGCGTGATTGTCACCCACCTGTCTCGAAGGCGGGGTCTGCGGCGCCGGTTTTCCGACGGACCTACGCTCTGTCGAAGCTTGCCAGGAAGCGGGCGAAGACCGGATTGAAGCGATCCGGCGAATCCCAGAACGGCGCGTGGCCGGATTTGTCGAGCAGATGGGCCTTGCCTTCCCATAGATTGGAGAATTTCACAGCGGAGACGAAATCGGTGTTGACGAATGGCTCGTCGATGCCGTTCAGAACGGCGATCGGCGGCGTCTTGCCGGCCACGATCTCGCGCTGGTTCCGGCCGGTGCCGGCCGCGAACTTTTCGAACATCAGGCGCCGCGCCCGTCCATCGGTGCGCGCCACCGTGTCGATGAGAAACGGCTCGAACGGCTCGCCGCAAGTGCTGCGTGCATAGGCCTCGACATCGGCGCCAGTGAAGGTTTCCTGCCCGGCGAGGTGCATATGAGGGCTCGGCTTGAATCCGTTGCCGACCTCCTCGGGCGAGACGGGCGGCGTGCCGGTGATCATCAAGCCAAGCAGGCCGGGAAAGCGGTCGATCATCTCAAGCCCGATATGGCCGCCGAGCGACCAGCCGAAGACGATGGCCTTGTCGATGCCGAGCAGCCCGAGCACTTCGGTCATGGCATCGGCATAGCCTTCCATGCTGTAGGAACGCTCCGGCTCGATCGCATCGCCGGACGCTCCGTGGCCGGGCAGGTCGGGAGCGATGAGATGGTAGCGCTCGCCCAACGAGCTGTCCAACTGGTTGCGGAAAACGGCGCTGGAAGATGAATTGCCGTGGATCAGCATGACAGCGGTGCCTTCGCCACTGGTCTGGCGAACAGCGATCTTGCCGTGGCTGGTTTCAAGGGTCTTCTGCGAGATCGTCATTGTCCGCTCCGTCGGGAATTGCCCTGTTTTAATGCATTTGCGCAGCAAAGCGCCACGGCTTCCATACCTTTGCGGGAACTATCTTCCCGGCCAGGTTGCGTTGAAAAATCCTTTTCAAATAAGAACAATTATGCGTAGATTGTCAATTATCCAACTCCCGATGAACGGGAGGAAAACAGGGAACAGCACGATGAAGCCCAAATCCGCCGCAAGTCGAATCCGCCATATGCTGATGAGCACGACGCTGATCGGCATGTTTGCCGCATCAGCCGCCCCCGCCTTTGCCGAAATCGTCAAGATCGGCCTGCTTGCGCCGCTCACCGGCCCTGCCGCGGCGGACGGCCAGGAATTCCAGCGCGGCGTGCAGATGGCCATCGACGAAGCCAACGCAGCCGGCGGCGTTGCCGGGGATACGTTCGAACTGGTGGTCGGCGACGTCAAGGATCAGTCCGCCGGCAACGTCACCAGCGCGGTCGAGCGCCTGCTTGGTGATCCAGGCGTGCACTTCATGCTGACCGGCTATGCCAGCCTGACCAATTTCGAGATCGACAACATGGCCGAAGCGGAAATGCCCTACATGCTGGCGGCCACCTCGCAGCAGACCAGGGACATCATTGCGCCGAGCCCCGACAAATATATGTGCTGCTGGTCGCTGACGCCTTCCTTCGACGCCTACAACACCGACGTAACCCTGTTCGTCGAGAAGCTCGCGGCCGACGGCAAGATCACCTTGCCGACCAAGAAGGTCGCCATCATCTCGTCCGACAACGCCTATTCGAAGACCATCTCCGAAGGCATGAAGAAGACCTTCAAGGAGAAGGGCTGGACCATTACCGTCGACGAGATCGTGCCCTTCGGCGAAGTGACCGACTGGCGTTCGATCCTCGCCAAGGTGCGCGAGAACGTTCCCGACGTCGTCATCAACACCGACTATCTGCCGGGCAATTCGGCGTCCTTCCTCAACCAGTTCCTCGAGCAGCCGACCAAGAGCCTCGTCTTCCTGCAATATGCGCCGAGCGTTCCGGAATTCGTCGAGCTGACCGGCAAGAAATCGGATGGTGTCATCTACAACCTGCTCGGCGGCGCGCTGACGACGCCGAAGAACCCGCGCGCCGACGAGGTGGCAGCCAAGTTCAAGGCAAAATACGGCGTCGAGAGCGGCACCTACGGCGTCGGCCTCTACGAAATGACCAATGTCTATTTCGACGCGGTCAAGAAGGTCGGCGGCGCATCCGACCATGCGGCGATCATGAAGGCGCTGTCGGAGACCGACAAGCAGGTCGCGGAAGGGCGGCTGAAATTCGATCCCGCCACCCACCTTGCCACGCAGGGCGACGACTATATCCCGATCACCTTCTTCCAGATCTGGGATGGCCAGCGCACGCTGATCTCGCCGGAGAAATACGCCACCGGCGCCTTCAAGCTCCAGCCCTGGATGAAGTAGGGAATGGCCCTGCTTGAACTGGACGACGTGTCGAAGGCCTTCGGTTCGCTGAAGGCCGTCGACGGCGTGTCGTTCAAGGTCGAGGCCGGCGAGATCTTCGGTATCGCCGGCCCGAACGGCAGCGGCAAGAGCACGCTGTTCAACATCATCACCGGCATCCCGTTCGGCCCCGACCGGGGCAACATCCGCTTTGACGGAAATGCTATCAACGGCAAATCGGGACACGCCATCGCGCGCCTCGGCCTTGCCCGCACGTTCCAGCGCGAGACCAGCTTCGACGGGCTGACCGTGTTCGAGAACGCGCTGATCGGCGCCAGTTACGGCAAGCAGGAAAAGACAGCGGCCACGGCCCGCAATGCGGCCGCCGAGGCGCTGGAGTTCGTCGGCCTGGGATCCCAGTCGTTCGGCAGGCTTGCCGGCGAATTGTCCGTGTTCGAGCGCAAATGCCTGATGCTTGCCACCGCGATCGCCATGCAACCGCGCATGCTTTTGCTCGACGAGCCGGCATCGAGCCTGACCAAACCCGAGATCGAGACGTCTATCGGCCTGATCCGCCGCACCGCCGAACGCGGCATCACCATCCTTCTGATCGAGCACGTGCTGACCTTCCTGATGAGCCTTTCGCAGCATCTGCTGGTGCTCAACAATGGCCGCGTGCTGGCCGCCGGCGACCCGGCCGGCGTGATTGCAGATCCGCGCGTCATCGAGGCCTATCTCGGCACGAGGAGGTCGGCGGCGTGAACCCCATCCTCAGCGTCGAAGGCATCACCGCAGGCTATGGCCGCGTCACCGTGCTGCACGATATCTCGCTGGAGGCCGGCCGTTTCGGCAATGTCGGCCTGTTCGGCCCCAACGGCCATGGCAAGACGACGTTGCTGCGTGCGATCTCCGGGCTTCTGCAGCCGAAGAGCGGCCGCATCCTGTTCGATGGGCAGGACATTGTCGGCCACAGCGCGCGCGCCATCGTCGGCGCCGGCCTGATCCATGTGCCGCAAGGCAATCGACTGTTTCCCGACCTCTCCATCGCCGACTGCATGGCGCTTGGCGCCTATTCGCCGCGTGCCCGGCCACATGAGGCCGAGAACCGCGAGAAGGTGATCAAGCTGTTCCCGAAACTGGCGGAACGCTGGCGCCAGCGCGTGCGCACATTGTCGGGCGGCGAGCGCCAGATGGTGTCGATCGGCACCGCGCTGATGAGCCATCCGCGCCTGCTGATCCTCGACGAGCCGACGCTTGGACTGGCGCCCAAGATCAAGGACGAGCTCTGCGCCTCCGTCATGGACATTTCGCGCGGCGGCGTGCCGCTGATCGTCGTCGAGCAGGATATCGAATTCCTGCTGGAGCTGACGCAGCAACTCTACCTCGTCAACCATGGCGCCGTTGCGACCGAGATCAAGCCGGGCGAAAGCCTCGACCACGGCGAGATCATGTCGATGTATTTTGGCCATTAGGAAAATCCGAAGATGAGCGCATTGGCGGAAATCCTGTTCGGCGGCCTGTTCCAGGGCTCGCTCTACGCCATGATGGCGGTCGGGCTGGCGCTCGTCTGGACGACGATCGGCGTGTTCAATTTCAGCCATGGCGTGTTCATGATGCTGGGCGCCTACATCGCCTGGCAGCTGGTCGAACTCGGCCTGCCGGCGGCGGTCGCCTTTCCGATCGCCGTCGTCGTCATGGCCGGCGTCGGCTGGATCCTGCAGGCGAGCGTCGTGCGGCCGCTGATCGGCCGACCCAACATCGTGCTGGTCGTCGTCATCACCACGCTGGCGGCCGGGTCGCTGATCGAGAACGGCGCCTTGACCATCTGGGGACCGCGCTCGAAGCAGATCCCTGCCCTGATCGCCGGCAACACCACCGTCGGCGGCGTCGGCGTCTCCCTGCACCAGATCGCCATCATCGTCATCACGCCGCTGATCCTGGCCGCACTTTGGATGTTCCTCAACCGCACGCGGCTCGGGCTGGCGCTGCGCGCCGTGGCGCAAAACGAAGATGCCAGCCACCTTGTCGGGCTGAACGTCACCGCGCTCTATGGGCTGGCCTTCGCCATCGCCGCGTCGCTGGCCGGGCTCGCCGGCATCTTCATGGGCGGCTACCGCTTCATGTCGCCGGTGATGGGCAGCGACCCGCTGCTCAAGGCGCTGATCGTCGTCGTTTTCGGCGGCATATCGAGCATATCGGGCCCGATCTTCGCCGCCTATCTGATCGGCTTCTTCGAGGCCGCCTGCAGCTATTACTTCGGCTTGTACTGGACGCCGGCACTGCTGTTCGGCGTGCTCATCCTGACCCTGATGGTGCGCCCCGAGGGCATCTTTGCCAGCCGCTCCCGAGGCCTAGCATGACCGACACGACATCGCTGATCGCGCCTGGCCCCGCCGAGGCGGCAACCCCGATCGCTCCAGGCCGCACGCCGTGGAAGCAGGAGGCCATCGGCTTCGTGCTCGGCTTCGCGCTGCTGGCGCTGCTGCCGCTGATCTTCGGTGACACCTATGCCCGCCACATCCTGATCATGGCCTTCATCTATGCGATCGTCGCCTCGAACTGGGACCTCAGCCTCGGCTATGGCGGCGTCTTCAATTTCGGCCATCTGGCGCTGTTCGGCATCGGCGTCTATGCCTACAGCCTGCTGACCAAGCTGGCCGAATTCGACCCGTGGATCGCGCTGTTTGCCAGCGGTGTCATCGCAACCCTGGCGGCGATCCTGGTGACCATCCCGATCCTGCGGCTGAAGGGCATCTACATCATCCTGGTCACTTTCGGCTTCGCGCAGCTGGTCATGCAGGTGATCATCAGCCAGTCCGCCATCACCGGTGGCACGCAAGGGCTGGTGCGCATTCCCGGACTTTACGTGTTCGACCACAATATGGTCCGTGACGGCAAGTCAGCCTATTTCTACATCGCGCTGGCGCTGCTGGTGGCGAGCACGCTGTTCCTGCGCGTGTTCGTGCGCTCGCGCACCGGGGCCAGCATCGTCGCCTTGCGCGACAATGAGGAATACGCCATCAGCCGCGGCGTCTCGATCGTGCGCCAGCGCATGCTGACGCTTGCCGCGAGCGCCTTCTTCACCGGCATCGCCGGCGCCTTTTACGCCGCCTACCAGCGCAATGCCTCGATCGACGTGTTCGGCATGAGTCTCGCGACCATCATCCTGTCGATGGTGCTGCTTGGCGGCACCAGCACCATTTACGGCGCCATCATCGCTTCCTTCGTGCTGACGATCTTCGCCGAATGGATGGCCGATTTCGGTGCGTGGCGGCCGATGATCACGGCGGTGCTGATCATCGGCGTGATGCTGGCCTACCCGAGCGGCCTGGTCGGCATGATCAAGGCTTCATGGGGCGCCGTCGCCGGACGCCTGAAACGCCCGGCCTGACCGTTTCGGAATAGCGGCTCCGCGTTAGAGCATTTCACCGTTTCAGAGAAACGGCGAGCTGCTCTAACTCTTTGTTTTGGAGCAATTCTGGGTTTTGGAGCAATTCTGGACGGAAAACCGCTTCACACTTTTCCTAGAATTGCTCTAACGGATGCCGCACCAGTCGATGACCGAAGCAGCGATCACCTTCGCGGTCTCGACCACCGATTCGACCTCGACATATTCGTCGGAACCGTGAAACCCGTCGCCTGACGGGCCGAAGATGACACCGTCGACGCCGGCGCCGGCATAGTGCGCGGCATCGCACACAGCGACGAAGCCGCGCGCCTGCGGCGCCTTGCCGACCATGGCCTTGCGCTTCATCAGCGATGTCACCAGCGGATGGTTGACCGGCGTGTTCATCGGCGGGAAATACAGCCCGCCGAGCTCCCACTGGATAGCAGGCGGATTGTCGCGCAGCCACGCATCGGTCTGGGCGAAATGGTGGACGAACGTCTCGAAATCGCGGCGGTAGTCGGCCGAGTTCTCATCGGGCAGGAATTTCATGTCGAGATCGAGCACCGCGACGTCGGGAATGATGGCCGGGTTGGTCATGACGGTCGGCAGGCCGTGTTCGCCAAGGCCGGTGCCGCCATGCATGACGCCGATGTTGATCGTGTTCATGCCGATAGGCAGCAATGGATGCGATTTCGCCCGCGTCCGGTCCAGCTCGTACTGGCGCACGGCGGCGATGAAGCGAGCGGCGATCTCGATGGCGTTGACGCCCGGCTCGAGCCGGTCCTTGTCGTGGCGCTGCGGGTAAATCTCGTTGTAGCGCAGCGCCGAATGGGCGTTGCGGCCGCGGATCGTCACCCGCGCCCATTCGAGCCCGCCTTCGACGGGCAGGACATCGCCCCAGGTCGGCTCGGCGACCAGCACCGCCTTGGCGAGCTTGCCCTTCTTCACCGCGTCCATGGCGCCGAAGCCGCCGGCTTCCTCGTCGACGACCGAGTGGATGGCGAGCCGGCCCTGCAACGTGATGCCCGCCTTGCGGATCGCGCGCGCGGCGGCGATGCAAGCGGCGACGCCGCCCTTCATGTCGACGGCGCCGCGGCCATAGAGGCGGCCATTGGTGATCTCGCCGCCGAACGGATCGACCGACCAGTCCTTCATCGCGCCGACCGGCACGACGTCGATATGGCCGCACAGGATCAGGCTGCGGTCCTCGTCTCCCGCCCATTCGCCGACCAGATTGGGCCGGCCGGGCAAGGCATCCCATTGCTCGGTCTTGAACCCGTCCTGCTTGAGGATCGGTTCGAGCAGCGCCTGGACATCCGCCTCGCGGTTGATCGCCGGGTTGGGCTCGAATTTGGGATTGACCGAAGGGATGCGAACCATGTCGCGGGTCAGGCCGATCAACCAGTCGCGATCGGTCTCGATCTCAGCCTGCACGGCATCGATGATGGCTTGGTTGTCGGGCATCGTCGTTTCCTTCTCTGCATCGCCGCGTTTTGCATCGCTGCACTGGGCGCAACGACACTATTTCCTTGTGGTTTTGGATTTGGCGGCGTCGTCGGCCGATGACGACAGGGCGGTATCGAGCGTGACCGCATTGGCGCTGCGGATCCTTTCGATGTCCTCGATGCGCTTGCGCACCCCGGCGCCGTGGCCCTCCAGCGCGTGGGCAAACACGGTTTCCATCTGGGCAACGGCCGTCGCCAGCGTGTCGAACGGCGAGTTGGCGTCGATCGCGGCGACCAGGGTCAGGTCCGCTATGTCAGATATCGGCGACAGCCAGACATCGGTGAACAGCAGGATGGAGACGCCGCGCTCCTTGGCCTGCTGGGCAAAGCTCACCACGTCCGACTGGTAACGCCGGTAGTCGAACACGACGAGGAGGTCGCGCTTGCCAAGGTCGATCAACAGGTCGAAATCGGCGGGGCTCAACGAACCGATGTCGCGCACGCCGGAGCGGAACTGCAGGAGGTAGCCGGCCAGCATGGAGGCGATATGCCGGCTGAACCGGCCGCCCAGCAGCACGACCTGGCCCTTGCTCTCCAGCAGCATGTTGACGGCGCGCGTGTAGGCCTGCACCGGCACTGCCGTGCGCGTGCGCTCCAGGCTGTCGGAAACTGAATGGAAATAGGCAAGTGCGGTGCCTTCGCTGGAGCCGCCCGGACGCTTGGCCTCCATCATCAAAAGCGGCGAATGCAGCCTGGATTCGATTTCGGTGAGCAGGCGTGCCTGGAAGTCGGCAAAGCCGACATAGCCAAGCTTGGTCATCAGCCGCGTCACGCTCGGGTCGCTGACGCCGGCGCGCCGTGCCAGCCGGGTCGCGGTGCCCAGCCCCGACATCGGATAATCGGCGAGCAGGACCTGGACGATCTTCTCTTCCGCAGAGGTGAACGCCACGGTCGTATTGGCCAGTTCTTCGCGGATCGACATTGTCATCGCCTATCGTCGACGGAAAGACAATTACCTTACAATTTCGCACATGTTTGTCAAATTTGGAAATTTTCTTACAGAGCCATCCGGGAGGGTTCGGCATGGCCTGCAATCCCGTGACGGCCAAGCCATCGCGTGCAACACATCCACGCCAAATCGAACGAGGGCTTGCGTCTATTTGAAGCTGGCGATGGGCAGGAACTTGACCGCGGAGCCGGTGAAGCGTCGGTGATCGGAGGTCTGTCCTCGCGGCTGGAATCCGTCGAGATAGATGTGCTCCGGCGCTGTGCGGATGAGATTGGCGGCAATGACGGGCGCCGTCGCGGGGCTGGCTCCGCCGACGATGCCACGACCCGTCTCAATCAGCCGGCCGGACAACGCTGCCGGCACGATGACCGCAGTAGCTTCGGGATCGAGATTTGGCTGGACACGGTCGGCCTTCGGGCTGGTCCTGACGCGATCTTCGGGCTTCATTGGGGAACTGCAACCCGCTGGCCGGCCAAACCATCAAGGCCGTCATCGGCGTGGTTCAAGGCCAGCAAGGCAGCGACCGCATCGCCGGATTTGTCTGCGTCAGGCTGGCGCGTCGGCCTTGTCGGGCTTTCCGGCCGCCATGTCGGCAAGGGGATGTTAAGCGCCACCAGGTCCGGCGCGCCGCTCGCGGGGCCGGCATCCGACTTGCCCGAGGGAATTTCAGCAGCGGTTGCTGCTGGATTGGCCAGTTCGGCCCGCGCCGTGGAAGCGTTGGCTGTTGCAAGTGGCGCGATTTGCGGGGTCGGAATGCTGGCCGTTGACCCGGTGCGCGGGGCGAAGGCCGGCAGCGGCACTGAGCCCGGCGCCATCGCCATCACGATCGCTTCAGGCGTCTTTCCCTCCGCTCCGATCGGCGATTCTTCGGCCCGACCGACGGAAGCCGTCTGGATGTCGGCGCGCTGGGCATCCTGCGGCGGCACGATTGCGATGCCGGCGGGCCTGGGTTCAACAGACTTGGCCGGCTTGCGTGGCGCCGGCACCGCTTCGGCGACATCATCGGTCTCGTCCGCACCGCGCCCACCCAAAAGCGTCGCCAGCAGGCCGCGCGCCGGCCTGCGTTGGCCGCCGTCGGCACTTGCCAGGTCGATGTTGGGCGCGCCGGTGCCCTTGCGCGACTTGTAGGCGGCAAATGCCTGCCCATAACCGGGCAGCGGTTTGCCGTCGCTCGGCACATGCAGCGTATTGCCGTTCGGGAATACCCTTGCGAGTTCCTGGCGGCTGATGCCAGGCCAATGCCGCACATTGCCGACATCCATATGTATGAAAGGCGAACCGGAGGTCGGGTAAAAGCCGACGCCGCCGCCCTGCATCTTGAGACCGATGTCGCGCAGTTTCTTCAGCGGCACATCCGGCAGGAAGAAGTCCATCGCGCGGCCGACCATGTGTTGGCTTTCTCGAGCCACGCCCTTCGAGCGGCTGCGCAGCATGGCGTTCGTCGCTGGCGACCGATAGGCGCTGACCACGTGGATATAGGCTGTCGAGCCGCTGGCACGATAGGCCTGCCAGACAAGATCGAGCAGGCGCGGATCCATCTTCGTCGGTTCGTTGCGACGCCAGTCGCGCAGCATCAAATTGATCTTCTTCAATCCCGCCGGATCATAGCGCCCATTGCGCTTGAACACGATTTCGGCCTTCTCGCCCGTATGGAGATGTTGAATCTTCAAAGCACGCGTCTCCGCGAACGCGCCGGTAACGAACAGACATAAGAACGCTGCCATGATGGCTGGCAGTGTCCAAAGACGGGAAGCACCGGGGGCGTTTTGCACGTTTTCGCTCACGTTCATGCCTTGCACGTTCTTTTGTTTCGGGCGGTTTTAGGTTCCGCCCAGATCAGGAGCCTTTCGGCCCTCTTCCTGACAAGCATGGACTTGACCGACGCAGACGGGCATCCATGCCATAATACGTCATGTCGATGAACAGCATCTTGGTTAATGAATCGTGTCTTGACGGGAATGCGCTTCGGCTGGAGTTGCCTGTGGCAGCCATTTTCTGGAGCAATGCACCGCTGATGAGGTCCCCCAGCACGACGGCCGCGCCGTTCCCATGTAGCCTCGCCCTTGCAAATGCAGAGGACGAATATGCGGCAACAAGGATGTTGGAAACTGGTGCTGCGAGAGAGGATTGAACTCTCGACCTCTCCCTTACCAAGGGAGTGCTCTACCACTGAGCTACCGCAGCCGCTGATGGCGGGGCTTCTGCCATATCGAACCGGCAAGCGCAAGGCCAAGCGCAACGCTTCTGTGAAAGCCTTTGCCGGATAGCTTTTAATGACATGGGGGCGCCACAATGTTGGCTATTCCTGAATGGCGGGCTGGCTGCTCACGGGCCGGAGCGGGACAATGGATGACAAGGCAATTCCAGTGAAAAAGGATAGTCCACCGAATAACAGCGCAACAATCCGCAAGGATCGGCTGGCAAAGCAATTGCGCGCCAATCTGCAGAAGCGCAAGGCGCAGTCACGCTCGCGGCGCACCGGAGATGCAGATCAACGGCCGGACGGGCTCGCTGCATCGAAGGAAATACAAAAAGATTAACTCAAATCGGCCACTCTTGGCCCGGGGTGGGCGAAATCCTATTTCTTGAACCAGTGTAATTCTTGAACCAGATTGGCCAATGGTCTAGACGGGCTGCTACTCAAACGATTGAACCGGCCCTTTTTGGCCGAGAGGGACGTTCTTCCATGGATCGCATCAGAATTGTCGGGGGCAACAAGCTCTCAGGAAGCATTCCGATCTCGGGCGCGAAAAACGCGGCGCTCCCCCTGATGATCGCGTCGCTTTTGACCGACGACACGCTGACGCTGGAAAACGTGCCGCATCTGGCCGATGTCGAGCAGCTGATCCGCATTCTGGGCAATCACGGCGTCGATTATTCGGTCAATGGCCGCCGCGAGAAGCAGAATGAGGGCTATTCGCGCACCATCAACTTCTCCGCCCGCAACATCGTCGACACCACAGCGCCCTACGAGCTGGTATCGAAGATGCGCGCCTCGTTCTGGGTGATCGGCCCGCTACTGGCCCGCATGGGCGAAGCCAAAGTGTCGCTGCCGGGCGGTTGCGCCATCGGTACGCGGCCGGTCGATCTGTTCCTCGAAGGCCTGCAGGCGCTGGGCGCCGATATCGACGTCGACACCGGCTATGTCATCGCC
The DNA here is from genome assembly GCF_040318635.1 of Mesorhizobium sp. M1066. Taxonomy (NCBI): domain Bacteria; kingdom Pseudomonadati; phylum Pseudomonadota; class Alphaproteobacteria; order Hyphomicrobiales; family Phyllobacteriaceae; genus Mesorhizobium; species Mesorhizobium sp. M1066. Next base: position 5,105 of record NZ_JAMYMR010000032.1, on the reverse strand, counting down.
AAGACAAGGAATGGCCGCCTTGTCGGCAACCGCTACATCTTCCCGAAGGTCTCGGTCGGCGCCACCCATGTGCTGATGATGGCCGCGGCGCTCGCCAAGGGCGAGACGGTGCTGGAAAACGCGGCTTGCGAGCCTGAAATCGTCAACCTCGCCGAGTGCCTCAATGCCATGGGCGCGAAGATTTCCGGCGCCGGCACCCCGACAATCACCATCGACGGTGTCGAATCATTGTCGGGCGCGCGCGTGCGCGTCATTCCCGATCGCATCGAGACCGGCACCTATGCCATGGCCGTTGCCATGACCGGCGGCGACGTCGTGCTCGAAGGTGCGCGTCCGGATCTGCTGCAGACCGCGCTGGACGTGATCGCGCAGACGGGTGCGGAGATCACGCCGACCAATTCCGGCATCCGGGTGAGGCGCAACGGCGCCGGCATTTCGCCGGTCGACGTGACGACGGCGCCGTTCCCGGCCTTCCCGACCGATTTGCAGGCGCAGTTCATGGGCCTGATGACGATGGCCAAGGGCAAGTCGCGGATCACCGAGACGATCTTCGAGAACCGTTTCATGCATGTGCAGGAACTGGCGCGGCTCGGCGCTCACATCACGCTTTCGGGCCAGACGGCGATCGTCGACGGCGTGCCGAAGCTGAAGGGCGCGCCGGTCATGGCGACCGATCTTCGCGCCTCTGTCTCGCTGGTCATCGCCGGCCTGGCGGCCGAAGGCGAGACGACGGTCAACCGGGTCTATCATCTCGACCGTGGCTTCGAGCGGCTGGAAGAAAAGCTATCCAACTGCGGCGCGGTGATCGAGCGGATTTCCGCATAGGCCAATCGCAAGGCCTCGCGGTGCGGTTGCGCGGACGGGAAAGACCGCCTAACAGAAGGTTCAGTTATCAACCTTCAGGTGCGAAATCCGCATGACTGCCCTTAAGCTTATCGCGCTCGACGATCAGGATCTGAGCATCGTTTCGGCCCATGTCCAGGACGCCGTGATGAAGGTCTCAGACCTCGAATTCCTGCCCGCGGCCAAGCGGTTCCTGCTGACCATGAACCGTTTCGTCTGGGAGGCAAAGTCCGGCCTGTTTCGCCAGCACAATGAGCGGCGGCAGACGGTGCTGCATTTCGACCGGGTGCTTGGCGCCAAGACCAACGGCATCGCCCGCGACAAGCCCAATGAGGTCCTGTCGCTGCTGGCGATCAGCTTCATCGAGATCAGCAAGCCGGCCGGCATCGTCGAGCTGATCTTTGCCGGCGGCGGCACGATCATGCTCGACGTCGAGTGTATCGAGGCGCGCCTTGCCGATATTGGCGGGGCGTGGGAAGCCACCTCGCGCCCCATCCACAAGGCCTGAGCGTCCGATGGCCATCACGCTTCGTCAGTCCGACGCCGATTTCGAGCAGCGTTTCGCCGCCTTCCTGTTGACCAAGCGGGAAGTGTCCGCCGACGTCGATGCCGCGGTGCGCGCCATCATCGCGCGCGTGCGCGCCGAGGGCGACGCGGCGCTGATCGATTACACCAGGAAATTCGACCATGCCGACCTGAAAAGCCTCGGTATTGCGATTTCGAAGGACGATATCGCCCAGGCCTACAAGGCCGCCGACCCAAAGACGATCGAGGCGCTGGAATTCGCGCGCGACCGCATCCGCTCCCATCACGAACGGCAGCGGCCGAAGGATGACCGCTATACGGATGCCGCCGGCGTCGAGCTCGGCTGGCGCTGGACGGCGGTCGAGGCCGTCGGGCTCTATGTGCCGGGCGGCACGGCGAGCTATCCGAGCTCGGTGTTGATGAACGCCGTGCCGGCCAGAGTGGCCGGCGTCGAGCGCATCGCCATGGTCGTGCCGGCGCCGGGTGGCATCATCAATCCGCTGGTGCTGGTGGCTGCCGATATCGCTGGCGTGTCGGAAATCTACCGCGTCGGCGGCGCGCAGGCGATCGCAGCCCTTGCCTACGGCACCCGGACTATAAAGCCGGTCGCCAAGATCGTCGGCCCGGGCAATGCCTATGTCGCGGCGGCCAAGCGCCAGGTATTCGGCACCGTCGGCATCGACATGATCGCCGGTCCCTCGGAAGTGCTCGTCGTGGCCGACGGCAGCAATGATCCGGACTGGATCGCTGCCGACCTGCTCGCCCAGGCCGAGCACGACACATCGGCGCAGTCGATCCTGGTCACCGACGATCCGGCCTTCGGCATCGCTGTCGAACAAGCCGTCGAGCGCCAGCTGCAGAGCCTGCCACGCGCCGAGACGGCGGCGGCGAGCTGGCGTGATTTTGGTGCGGTGATCCAGGTGTCGACCATCGACGCCGCGCTGCCGCTGGTCGACCGCATCGCCGCCGAACATGTCGAACTGGCAATCGACGATGCGGAGGGTTTCCTGTCGCGGATGCGCAATGCGGGTGCCGTGTTTCTGGGCCGCCACACGCCGGAAGCCATCGGCGACTATGTCGGCGGCTCCAACCATGTGCTGCCGACGGCGCGCTCGGCGCGCTTCTCGTCCGGCCTGTCCGTGCTCGATTTCGTCAAGCGCACCTCGATCCTCAAGCTTGGGCCGGAGCAGTTGCGGGTCCTGGCGCCGGCGGCGATTGCGCTCGCCAAGGCGGAAGGCCTTGACGCGCACGGACGCTCCGTCGCCATACGGTTGAACATGTAGGCCGCGATGTCGGACTCCGATCAAACCCGCGCCAGGCTGATCGATGTCGAACTCGATGAATCGATCGGCCGTTCGACACCCGATGTCGAGCATGAGCGCGCGGTGGCGATCTTCGACCTGATCGAGGAAAACAGTTTTCAGCCGGTCAATGACAGCGGCCCTGGGCCCTATCGGCTAAAACTGTCGCTGGCCGAGCAGCGCCTGGTGTTTGCCGTGGCCCGCGAGGATGGTGCTGCCGTCGTCACCCATATCCTGTCGCTGACGCCGCTGAGGCGCATCGTCAAGGATTACTATATGATCTGCGAAAGCTACTACGACGCCATCCGTTCCTCGACGCCGAGCCACATCGAGGCGATCGACATGGGCCGCCGCGGCCTGCACAATGAAGGTTCGCAGACGCTGATGGACCGGCTATCCGGCAAGATCGACATAGACTTCGATACGGCGCGCCGGCTGTTCACGCTGGTCTGCGTACTGCACTGGCGGGGCTAGCCCTGGCACCCGGCGCCCTACCCCGTTCGATCCTGTTCCTGTGCGGCATGAATGCCGTGCGCTCGCCAATGGCAGAGCAGCTGGCGCGCCGCATGCTGCCCGCGGCCATCTTTGTCGCTTCGGCCGGCGTTCGCGCCGGCGAGCGCGATCCATTCGTCGATGCGGTGCTGGCCGAGGAAGGCCTGTCGCTGGGCGAGCGCCATCCACGGACCATGGACGATCTCGAGGACGACTATTTCGACCTCATCGTCACGCTTGCGCCGGAAGCGCACCACGCCGCACTTGAGCTTACCCGCTCGCTCGCCGTCGAGGTCGAATACTGGCCGACGCCGGACCCGACCGACGCCAGCGGCACGCGCGAACAGATCATGGCGGCCTACCGGGACGTGCGCGAGCGCCTGAAAGCGCGGATCGGGCGTCGATTCACACCTCCGGAGGCCGCCGATTAAGCGTGTTCACAAGCGGACGATTATCATATAGGTTCCGCCGAAATTCCGGCTAGAGTCGGATGATTTCAGGTCTGTTCGACCTGAAATCTGAATCCGCCTCTAAACCAAGAAGTAGAGCATGATGTCGTCCGAAAACCGCTTCACACTTTTCGGCATCATGCTCTAAGCGCTGGAACTACCATCCAAGCAAAGGTATCGAATGCCGAAGGAAGAAGTCCTCGAGTTTCCGGGTGTCGTGACGGAATTGTTGCCGAACGCGATGTTCCGGGTAAAGCTCGAAAACGAACACGAAATCATCGCCCATACGGCCGGCCGCATGCGCAAGAACCGCATCCGCGTGCTGACCGGCGACAAGGTTCTGGTCGAGATGACGCCATACGACCTGACCAAGGGCCGCATCACCTATCGTTTCAAGTAAGCAAAGCCCGGCCGGTCCGCGATGAGCATTTTGCAGAAGCTGGTGCTTGCCTCGGGTTCGCCGCGCCGGATCGAACTCTTGCAGCAGGCCGGCATCGAGCCGGACCGGGTGCTGCCGGCCGATGTCGACGAAACGCCGCTGCGTGCAGAGCATCCGCGCTCGCTGGCCAAGCGGCTGTCGAAGGAAAAGGCCGAGAAGGCGTTCGCCTCGCTGAAAACCGAAGCCGACTACGCGCCGGGCTTCGTCCTGGCCGCGGATACGGTCGTGGCCGTCGGGCGGCGCATCCTGCCCAAGGCAGAAACCCTCGACGACGCCGCCAACTGCCTCGGGCTGTTGTCAGGCCGTTCGCACCGGGTCTATTCCGGCATCTGCCTGATCACCCCGGGCGGCAAGCTGCGTCAGCGGCTGGTCGAGACGCGGGTGCGCTTCAAGCGGCTGCCGCGCGAGGAGATCGACGCCTATGTCGCGTCGGGCGAATGGCGCGGCAAAGCGGGCGGTTACGCCGTCCAGGGCCTCGCTGGTGCCTTCGTCGTCAAGCTGGTCGGCTCCTACACCAATATCGTCGGGCTGCCGCTCTATGAGACCGTGGCGCTGTTGAGCGGCGAGGGCTTCAAGGTGCATGGCAGCTGGCTGGCGGGACCCCGGCTGTGAATTCCGACTCCAAGGTCACACCCTTGCGCCCGAAGCGCCCCTGCCCCGAATGCGGCAAGCCCTCGGCGCGCGACACCTTTCCGTTCTGCTCGACGCGCTGCAAGGACATCGACCTCAACCGATGGCTGAAGGGCGCCTATGTCATCAAGGCCCGCGACGACGAGGAAGAAATGGACCCCGACGCTCCGAAATAAAGCCGGTTCCCCTTGACGTGAGATTGGTCGAAGCCTGCCAACTTCGTCATCCCTGGGCGAAGCAGGAGCGAAGCTCCGTGGCGAAGACCCTGGGATCCATGCCGCGACCTCAGCCTTGGAGTACAGCGGAGCAGAATTCCGCACCGTGGTGACGCGTTGAAGTCGCGGCATGGCAACTGTGTTCATGCGAAAGCTTTTTTATCACGGATGATGGCGTTTAGGACGACGAGGAGCTTCCTTGCGACGGCGA
>NZ_JAMYMR010000031.1:0-70085 GCF_040318635.1 Mesorhizobium sp. M1066 | reverse complement strand
GAAAGGGCTGAGCCCTGTGCAATACAGAACCCAGCCCTTAAATCTGCCGCCACCTTAAACTGTCCAACTTTAAGGGGTCAGTTCAGGGGAGGAGGTCCGGCGGGTGTCGTTTTTGGGGTCGACCCTCGGGAGGAGGTGAAGGCCGACCATATTCGTCATCGCCGGGGAGGAGGTCGGCTTTGACGAAAACTCTTTCGCTAATTTTGAAAGGGGCGAAACCCTTCTGGGGCCGGGAAACAGCGCCCGCCGCGGGAGGAGGTGCGGCGGGCGCCGTTTTGGTGGCCAACCTTCGGGAGGAGGTGAAGGTCGGACCTATTCGTCATTGCCGGGGAGGAGGTCGGCTTTGACGAAATCTCTTTCGCTAATTTTGAAAGGGGCGAAACCCTTTGGGGCAAATTTGATTTGCCCCGGGGAAACAGCGCCCGCCGCGGGAGGAGGTGCGGCGGGCGCCGTTTTTGTGGTCAACCCTTGGGAGGAGGTAAGGGGTGACCGTATTCGTCAAGGTCGGGGAGGAGGTCGACCCTGCCGAAATTCTGTCTAGATCGCCTGGCGGGCGATGATCTTGATTTCGTCGCGGACGATACCGAGATCATGCAGCTGGCGGTTGGAAAGGCGACCCAGCTCGGTAACCGTCTCGCGATAAACGCGCCAGTTACGATAGTTGCGGATCAGGTTCATTGTCGTTCTCTTTTTCAAAACTGGTTCGGACCATTCGCGGTCCGAAGAATTAGACCGCCTTGCGAGCGACGTAAGGAATGTCGCTGCGGCTGATGCCGAGGTCGGTCAGTTCACGGTTGCTCAGGCGGCTCAGCTCGGACACGGTGTCCCTGTAGCGGCGCCAGTTGCGGTAGTTGCGGATCAGGTTCATGGTAGTTCTCGTTTCGTCTTTCTTGCGGATCATTCCGTTTGTGTACGAACTATAAATAGGCGGACCCATATCGATTTAAAAGCGCTATGGATGCATGGCAGCAATGCAAATTGTGCAATGCAGCATTAACGGGCGTTCACGGACCTGACACAAAGAAACCCGAATCGGAAAATGCCGCCGCGTCAACGATTTGACCGGATCGGCTGAAAAAAGACCAAACGTGGGGGAGACACAGCATGGCGGGGTATTCGTCGCGAGTCAGGGCGGATATCGCGCGTTGGCAGCAGGCCGGGCTGATTGACGCCGCCACAGCCGATTCGCTTTCGCGCAATGTCGAGGCCAACGCGCGCGAGTCGCTCAGCTTCGGCTCTATCCTGGCAATGATGGCCGCTTTGCTTTTCGGCGCCGCCATCCTGATTTTCGTCGCCGCCAACTGGGACGCCATCCCGCGCCTGGCACGCGTGGCGGCACTGTTTGCCGTCATCCTCGGCGGCTATGTCGGCGGCGCGGTGCTGAAGACCCGCGACCATGCGGCGCTCGGCGAAGCGCTGTGGATCGTGGCGGCCGCGGCTTTCGGCGGCTCGATCGCGCTGATCGGCCAGATGTATCATCTCTCGGGCGACGAGGCGTCTGCTCTGGTCACCTGGGGCGCCGGCACGGCGCTGGCGGCGGTTGCGCTGCGTTCGAATCCGCTGACGGTCGCTTCGGTCGGCATCGCCGATGCCTGGCTGTTCCTCAAAGGCTTCGACTACTACAGCCGCAGCGAATTTCCGCATGCCTTCGTGATCATGGCGATCGTGCTGTTTGCCGTATCGTTCTGGACCCGCAGCCAGGCGGCGCGCCACCTGATCATCCTGTCGGTTCTGTTCTATCTTGTGCTGCTCGTCACCAACCACGACACGCTGCAGGTGGCTATCCCGCTGGTCGTCGTCTCGGCGCTGCTGTTCGCGGCCTCGGTCTTCGCGCCGGATCCGGTCGACCGGGTCGTGCAGCTCGGCGGCCGCTTGCCCTTGCACGCACTGCTCGGCTTCCTCACCGGCCTCGCAATGATCCAGTTCGAACTCGCCGACGAGAGCACCTACAACAGCGGTTTTGCCCTCGCTTCGGTGATCGCGCTTGCCGGCATTGTCGCCGCAATCGTGCTGGCAGGACGGGAAAGCCGTGGGCTGCGCTGGTTTGCCTATCTTGGCTTCGCCTTCGAACTCGCCATCATCTATGTGGTGACCTTGCAATCGATGCTCGATACAGCCGGCTTCTTCCTGGCCGCCGCAGTGCTGCTCGGCATCCTTGCGATCGTCATCATCCGCGTGGAAAAGCGTATGAAAGGTCCAGATGCCAAAGGAGCCACGGCATGATCACCGGGAAAAGGCTTGTCATCTCGGCACTGCTGCTGGCGCTCGTCCAGATCGGCTTCCTGAGCTGGATCATCGCCGGCCGCGCGGCGATCCTGCGCAACGGCAAAGAGGTGCTTCTGAAGATCGAGCCCGTCGATCCGCGCGACCTCCTGCGCGGCGATTATATTATCCTGGGCTACGATATTTCGCGCATACCGGTGAAAATGATCGCCAACATTCCGCCCGACAAGTTTTCCAGCGACGACACCTCGATTGTCGTGCGCCTGAAGAAGGGCTCCGACGGCTATTGGCAGCCGACGACAGCCTGGTTCGGCAAGGCGCCGAAGCCGGCCGCTGCGGACGAGGCCGATATTTTAGGCCACATCGCCGAGGGCTGGGATCTTCGCGGCGAAGGGATGACCATCGCGCCGGACTATGGCATCGAACGCTTCTATCTGCCGGAAGGCGAGGGGATGGCGATCCAGAACGACATGCGGGTGCGGCCATTCGGCATCCGTCTTGCGCTCGCCGGCGACGGCACCGCGCAGATCAAGGCGCTGGTGGACGGCGACAAGACGCTGTTCGAGGAACCACTCTACTAAGTCCCTTATTTGCAGTGGTGTGAAACATGCCAGTTAGCCTGTCGACGCGTGAGGACATCAACCTCGACACTGTTTTCCGCGTCGCCTGGAAGAAGGACACGGTGGACATCGACGAGAAGGCCTTGCAGCGCATCGCCGAATGCCGCGCCTCGTTTCTCAGGCTGATTGAATCCGATCCGCCACCGGTCATCTATGGCGTCACCACCGCCATGGGAGAGCTGGCGAGCCGCAAGCTCGAACTCGACGAGCGGGATCGCCATGCGCGCATCAAGGCGTTTGCCGCCGCCACCTCGTTCGGCGATCCCTTGCCGGATCGCGTGGTCAGGGCGATCGTGCTTGCCCGCCTGACGAACTTCATCGAGGGCAACGCCGCCACCTCGCCACGCATCGCGCTTGCCGTGGCCGCAATGCTCAATGGTGGGCCGATGCCAACAGTGCCGGCCTCGGGCCAGGGCGGCGCCGGCGAAATCCTGGCGCTCTATCCGCTGTTTGCCGAGCTTTCGACGCGCTTCGATCTCGAGGTCAAGGAACGCGGCTCGCTGATCAACGGCTCGCACTGCGCTGCAGCCCTCGTAGCGGACGCGGCGCTCGCGGCGCGCCGCCGGATCCGCATGGCGCAAAAAGTGTTCGCGCTGTCGATCGAGGCGTTTCGCGCCCCGCTCGAACACTATGACGCCGCCCTCGATACGCTCTGGGGTGATGAGCATGAGGCCGCGGCCCTGCAGGGTTTGCGGGAATTTCTGGTTGGCGCCGGCGATGGGCGACGCAATTATCAGGCGCCGGTCAGCTACCGCATCGTGCCGCGCGTCCTCGGCCAGGCGCATCGTGCGCTGTCGTCGGCCGAGCGGGCAGCCAATGTGTCGCTGGCCTCTATATCGGACAATCCGGTCTATATCCCGCCCGAAGATGCACATCCGCTCGGCCGCTGCATCTCGACCGGCGGCTATCACAACGCCATGGCGACGCCGGCGCTGGATGATCTGGCGGCGATATGGGCCGACATCTGCCTGCTTTGTGATCGCCACGCCTCCAAGCTGCTCAACGGCAAGGTGTCGCTGCTGCCCGATCTTCTGATGACCGGACGACACTCGGCCGACAGCGATGGCCACGGCAATGTCGGCTACGTGCCGATGGCGATCACCGGCTATCTCGAGCAGGCCAAGCTGGCGGCGCAACGTACCTTCATTCCGGGCACGGAATCGGCCGGTGCGGGGCAGGACGACGTCGCCACGACGGCATTCTTCGCATGGACCAAGGAAGCGACCGCCGGCCGCTGCGTCGATGCCGCCATGGCGATGCTGGCGATGATCGCCTCGCAGGCGCTGCACGTCACCGAACGGACGCCGCCGCCGGCACTGCGCTCCTTCGTCGATCAAATCAGAGCTATCGTGCCGCCTGTCGGTGCCGATCGTGTGCTGGGGCCTGAGCTTGCCAGGCTGGCGGAATGGTTCACACAGAAAGTGTTCGAGGCGTAGAGATGCCAACAAGCCCTGGCTGGTGAAATTGGTGCGCCTGAACGGATGAAATTCGAACCGGTCCTCCTTGGCCAAGGCTTCGGAGGACGCTCCTTTGTCTAAGCGGTGTCGCGCCTTCAGGCGACCCGCTTCAGGTCTTTGTCTTTGTGCATGTCGCTCTCCCAAAACCGAGGTCACTTTGGGCGACATGCACTAACGAGCTTCAGGTGGCCCGCCACCCCAAGCTCGAAGAGCGAAGGCTGGTGCGGACGACGGGAATCGAACCCGTACGATCAGAAATCGAGGGATTTTAAGTCCCTTGCGTCTACCAATTCCGCCACGTCCGCAGGCCAGCCCTTTTCAGACGCCTGACACAGGCCGTCAAGTCGTGTTGTTGAGCGTTCGCCGAACGTGCAAACAGACGGGGCGGCTTGATGATACTGGCGCGATCACGGAATTATCGGCGCGGCGGGTAGTGGTAGGATGCCTGTGTGGTGGATTTGATCTGCCAAGGCCGACGCCTCTCAGGCCCAACCCATTCCCCCCGCCCACTGGGAGCGTCGGCCACCCTTCCATGAAAGAGCCCTTTGAGTGGTTGCCTGGTCCGGCAGCGTCGCGATTGTGGCCCTGCTCAGAACTTGTAGCTCAAATTGATGCCTACCGTGTTGAGCTTCACGTTCTGATCGCGATCGTTGAAGGGTTCCGCCACGTCGTAGTGCTCGGAGCCGAAATCATAGTAGCGATACTGTGCGCCGACGACGAACTTGTCGGTCAACGCGTAGTCGACGCCGGCACCCACGGTCCAGCCGACATTCGTGCGCGTGCTGGCGAACGCCGGACCCGCGACTTGCGATGTTTCGATGCCGGCAAAGGCGACGCCGCCAATGCCGTAGACCAGCAGGCGATCCATGGCGTAGCCGGCCTTGGCGTTGACCGACCCGAACCACTTGATGTCGGTGCCGAATGTGCTTCCCAGCGCCGATACCGTCGTGCCGCCGACCGAGGAATAGTTGAGGTCTGCCTCGGCGCCGAGCACCGCCTGGTTGAACTGCCACAGGCCTGCGACATGGCCGCCGACAAAACCGCCGTCAATGTCGGGCGCGATGGAAAACGGCGCGCCTTCTGTCACCGATATATCGGATTGGCCCCAGCCATAGCCGGCCTGCAGACCAGCGTAGTAGCCCGTCCAGTCGAAGCCGGGCGCGGTCATAGGCACGTCGACCGCTGGGTCGGCTGCAAAAGCCGGCACGGCCAGAACGGCAAGAAAACCGGCAATTGCGACTATCAGTCGACGCATCGAACTCCCCAAATGACGATTCAGAAAGGTCCTCGCCAGAAGGATAACCGCATTCGCCGCAATCGCAATCCCCCTGTCGCCGCACAGAATCCTCTATTTGGCGTCGATGAAGTCCAGCACAGCCTGGTTATATTCGTCCGGCGCTTGCAGCATGGCGAAATGACTGGCGTTGGGCAGGATAATCAGCTTCGCGCCCGGGATGACGGAGGCGATATATTCGGTGTGTTCGCGCTTGATCGCTTCGTCATGGTCGCCGGCAACGATCGCCGTCGGCGTGGTTATCTCAGCGAGCTGCTCCTTGGCCCACGCCGGCTCGGTCTCCCACATATGGCTCATCTGCGCCACGAAGGCGTCATACTGGTCCGGTGTTTTCGACATCTTCTTGTAGTCGCGGCCGGAGCGGTCGATGTAGGCGGCAAAGGTCTTGTTGGTCATCACGCCCGGATCGACGCCGTCGGTGGTTACGTTGGCGGCTTGCGCAAAGAGCCTTGTCAGCCGCTCCGGATGATGCAGTGCGATGTCGATACCGATAATTCCGCCATCGCTCCAGCCGACGAGCGCGGTCTTGTCGATCTTCAGGTAATCGAGCAGCGCCAGATAGTCCGACGCCATCAAGTCATAGCCATAGGGCTGCTCGGTGCGGGTGGAGCGGCCGTGACCACGGCTGTCGGCGACTATCACCTTGTGCGTCTTGGAAAGCGTGGCCACCTGGCTGGCCCAGATGTCGGCGTGGCCGAGGCCGCCATGGATGAGCAGCACCGGGTCGCCCGCGCCGAAAACGGCGTAGTACATCTGGATGCCGTTCAGCGGCGCATATGCGCTCTGATCGGGTTTGGGCATGGCCGCTGGTTCCGGCAAGGTCTGCCAACGTTCCTCGGCGGCGGCAAAAGTGGTCGACGCTGCGAACAAGATGACGATGGCGAACGCTTTCCAAAAACGGGTCATGTTTTTTCCTCATATGGTTCGGTCCGCGGTCAGCATCGCCTTCCAGCCGGATTAGTCAACAAGCCCGGCCTGCGCGGCGTGTCGGACCGACGGCTCTGGCGGTGCCCGCCGACATTTGCGAGACTGGCCGCAACCGAGGAATCGCCAATGACGAAAGCAACGCCCACAAAACCCAGACCGTGGACCGAGATGGCGACACATCTGGTCGATGTCGCCATGGGGCGGAAGCCCGCTGACCTGGTCGTGCGCAACGGCCGCTGGGTGAACGTCCATTCGGGCGAGATCATCGCCGGCACCGACATCGCCATTGCCGGCGGGCGCTTCGCTTATTGCGGGCCCAATGCCAGCCATGCCATCGGCCAGGGCACCAAGGTGGTCGACGCCGGCGGGCGCTATCTGGTGCCCGGCCTCTGCGACGCGCATATGCATGTTGAGAGCGGCATGGTGACGGTGACCGAGTTCTGCCGGGCCGTTATTCCGCACGGCACTACCTCTATGTTCATCGACCCGCACGAGATCGCCAATGTGCTTGGCCTGCCCGGCGTGCGGCTGATGCATGACGAGGCCGTTGCCATGCCCATCAACGTGCATGTGCAGATGCCGTCCTGCGTGCCCTCGGCGCCCGGGCTGGAACATGCAGGCGCCGAGTTGACGGTCGCCGATGTCGCGGAGGCAATGAGCTGGGAAAACATCATCGGTCTTGGCGAAGTGATGAATTTCCCCGGCGTCGCCGCCAACGATCCGGTGATGTCGGGCGAGATCGCGGCGACGGTCAAGGCAGGCAAGACGGTCGGCGGCCACTATGCCTCGCGCGATCTCGGCCTGCCGTTCCATGGCTATGTCGCCGGCGGTCCCGAGGACGATCATGAGGGCACGCGCGCCGAGGACGCCATCGCCCGCGTGCGCCAGGGCATGAAGGCGATGCTGCGGCTGGGCTCGGCCTGGTACGACGTCGCCTCGCAGATCAAGGCGGTGACGGAGAGCGGCATCGACCCGCGCAATTTCATCCTGTGCACCGACGACAGCCATTCCGGCACGCTGGTCCAGGAAGGCCATATGGACCGCGTGGTGCGCCACGCCATCAGCCAAGGCTTGAAGCCGGTGACGGCGATCCAGATGGCGACGCTCAACACCGCCCAGCATTTCAGACTGGAGCGCGAGATCGGTTCGATCGCGCCGGGCCGGCTGGCCGACCTGCTGATCGTCTCGGATCTCGCCGCAATGACCATCGACGAGGTCTATGCACGCGGCGTCAGGCTGGCCAAGGGCGGCAAGCTCGAAATCGATATTCCTGCCTATGATTACCCGAAGACGGCGAAGAACACCGTCAAGCTTGGCAAGAAGCTGAAGGGCGGCGACTTCGATATCGTTGCTCCCAAAGGCGCCAACGAGGTGCGGGTGCGTGTCATCGGCGTCATCGAGAACCAGGCGCCGACGCGGGCACTGGAGGCCGATCTGCCGGTCGAGGACGGGCTGGTCGCCATGGACCGCCGCAACGACATCTGCCAGATCGCGCTGGTCGAGCGCCACCGGGGCACGGGCGGCGTCACCAACGCCTTCGTCTCCGGCTTCGGATACATGGGCGACTGCGCCATGGCGTCCAGCGTGGCGCATGACGCCCACCACATCATCTGCGTCGGCACCAACAAGCAGGACATGGCGCTGGCTGTCAATCGGCTGGGTGCGGTCGGCGGCGGCGTCGTGCTGTTCTCCAAGGGCAAGGAACTGGCGCTGGTCGAAATGCCGATCGCCGGACTGATGTCGGACGAGCGCGCGGAGATCGTCGCGGCCAAGGCCGAGAAGCTCACCGAGGCGATGCGCAAGATGGGCTGTTCGCTGAACAACGCCTACATGCAGCACTCGCTGCTGGCGCTGGTCGTCATTCCCGAACTCAGGATTTCCGATGTCGGCCTGATCGACGTGACGACATTCCAGAAGGTCGATCTGTTCGTCTAGGATTGTTGATATTCAGGCCATGCCGGCCTGCAAGTAGCGATTTTCTGCGCTTCCGGTGCTCACGTACTTAAGTACGCTCCGCTCCGGTTCTCGAAAACCACCACTTTCGGCTCGGCCTGACCCGAATCTCAACAATCCTAGGGCCAATGTCCCCCGCCGGTTCACCCGCCGGTGGCGATGGTCAGCACCTTGAACGGCGTGGTGATGACGATCTCGGCGACCGAGCCGACGGCCTTTCCGAGGCCCTGGCCGAGATTATTGAGCTGAGTCGGGACGGGCTCGTCCGAGGCAAGGCCGGCAGGCGCCCGCAGCCGGTCGCCCAGCAGTTGCACCAGCATCGGGTTGTCGGCGAATTTGGCGTGGTTGAGGCGGTCACCGCCCTTGGCCTGGGAAAGGTCGACCACCGACACGCCATAGCTGGCGAGGTCGGCCGCATCGCCGTAATCGCCGACGCGCGGCTTGTCGCCCGAGATCAGGGAGGACAGCTTGAGAGCCCGGTCATCCGCCGAGAGCAGGATGGCGAATGGCTTGTCGGGTTTGCCGTAGCGGATCATCTGCTTCTTGAAGACGTCGACATCGATGTCGGGCGAGGCCAGGATGACGTAGCCGAGTTTGTCGTCGAGATCGCGATCGCCGGTGATGGCAAGCTGGCGCAGAGCCTCCATGGTCACCCAGGTCCCCATCGAATGGGCGATGATGTCGATGCTCTTGACCTTGGTCTTGGCCAGCATCCTGAGCGTCGCCTCGAGGTCGTCGCGCGCTGCGTTGGCGCTTTCCTTGTCGTAGATGTAACCCGTGGTCTTGCCGCTCGAAGCCCACGAGAACAGCACCGGCGTGCCGGGATATTTCGTGTCGTGGGCGATCTGCGTCAGCCGGTAGATGCCGTCGTCAAAACCGTTGTTGAAGCCGTGCACGAAAACCAGCGCACGGTCGCCGCGCATGGCGATGTCGGCGCCGACCGCCTTGGCGAATTGCGGCGCGCCTTCATAGAAGGTGACGTCCTTGGCGGTGAAATCCTTGGCCGGATTGCTGTTCGCGGATCCCTTGGCCCGCTCGATCGCGCCGACCTGATGGTTTTTCGGGACGGTGACGTCGACACGGGCAAAGCTGGTGGTCAGCGAGCGATCGCCGTCGTACACCTGTCGCGGATCCTTGGTTGCCCTCTGGCGTGTCGTGGCGACGAAGATTTCATGCGTGGCCGCGATGTCGGAAGCGGGCACCGAGACCGTCGTCTTGTTGAGCAGGTCGTGCGTTTTCCCGCCGGCGCAGCCGGTGACAGCGAGCGTCAATGCAACGACGAGATAACTCTTCGAACGCATGGTCATACGCCGGCTCCCGCAAAGGGGGACGTCAAACGCATGACGTCGCTGGCTATTCCGATAAGGCCGGAGACCGGCGCGGTCCAGTTCAAAGTGAATCGATACATCCGCAGTGGTGAACAGGCACGGCGAAAACCGCGGGACCGCATCTATTGTCCAAGCAGGCCGATACGATCGGTCACGTCACGGTCGCTGGCAAAGCCGTCATCCTCGCGCAGCCGCTGGCCGATCATCTTCACCAGCGTCGGATTGTCGGCGAACTTCGTATGGTTGAAGCTGTCCGATCCCTTGACCTTGGACAGGTCGACGACCGTCACGCCATAGGAGGCGAGATCGGCGGCATCCTTGTAGTCGCCGACGCGCGGCCGGGATCCGGCGATCAGGCCGGAGAGCCGCAGCGCGCGGTCGTCGTCCGACAACAGCAGGATGAACGGCTTGTCGGGCTTGCCATAGCGCCGCATCTGGCTCTTGAACACGTCGACATCGATGTCGGGCGAGGCCAGCACCACGTCGCCGAGCTTGCCGCCGAGATCGCGGTCGCCGGTGATGGCCATCTGCCGCAGCGTTTCCATGGTGACCCAGGTTCCGAGCGAATGCGCGACGATGTCGATGCGCCGCGCGCCGGACTGCTCCAGCATCCTGAGCGTCACCTCCAACTGGTCGCGGGCAGCGCTGGCGCTTTCCTTGTCATAGACGTAGTCGGTGGTCCTGGCGCCCGATGCCCAGGAAAACAGCACGGGCGTGCCGGGATAGCCGGAATCATGGACGATCTGGGTCAGGCGATAGACGGCGGCATCGAAGCCGGTGTTGTAGCCATGCACGAAGACCATGACGCGGCCGCCACGCGCCGCGATGTCGGCGTTGAGCGCGCTGGAGAATTTCGGCTGCGTGTCGTAGCCGACGACCTCGGAAGCCATGAAATATTTGGCCGGGTCGTCCGACTTGCCGCGCGAGCGGCGCTCGATCTGGCCGGTCTTGTGAAGCCCCGGAACGGTGACGTTGACGCGGGCATAGTTCAGCGTCGCCGAGCGTTCGCCGTCGAAAACCTTGTTGGGATCGTCGGATTTCTTGCGCGTCGTGGCGATGAAGATCGAGTGGTTGCCGGCAATCTCCGTCACCGGCGCGGACACCATGGCGCTGCCCAGCAATTCCTGTGTTTGCTGGCCGGCGCAGCCGGCGACGAACAAGGCCAGGACAACGGTAAAAATCTTCTTCAAAGGCACGCCTGAATTTCCAACTCCGGCCGAAAGGCCTGTCTATCCTCACGATACCTCCCGGACAGGCAGAGTGCGGCAGAACTAAGTCATGTCCAGTCGAAATGTGATCGGCGCCCCGCTGCGGGCATCGCAGTGTTGCGCGAAAGCCAAAATGGCGGAAAACGCCTGCGTGATCCGCGCAATAAGCGCCGTCGCCGCCGGCCTTCCAATTCCCGCAGAGATAGCGATTTCAAGCCGCCCGGTGCGAGGGGGCATTAGAATGCACCCGCAAGTAGCTGAAAGTATTCCGCAAAATTTCCGCCCGGAAGGACGCACATGATGGACGATGGCGCCGCGTAGCCGGATATGCAATACGCGGGCTCGCGCCGCACCTTGTCCGGGCGCTCAACAACCGACGTGCGCGACCCGATCAATGATAGAGGTCCGCGGACAGCGTGCAACGCAAGGCGGCTTTCCCAAGGGTGGTTTCCGATGAACAGTTTCTCTTCCCGTGTTGCTGCCGCTGCCGCCGCGATCCGCCAGATCTTCCCTGAAACGCCGCTGCAGGAAAACGATTATCTGTCGAAAAAGACCGGTGCGCGGGTGCTGTTGAAGCGCGAGGATCTGTCGCCGGTCCGCTCCTACAAGATCCGCGGCGCCTTCAATTTCTTCCGCAAGACACTGGCGGCCGGCAACGAGGCTGAACTGTTCGTCTGCGCGTCGGCCGGCAACCACGCGCAGGGCTTTGCTTTCGTCTGCCGCCATTTCGGCAGGCGAGGCGTCGTGTTCATGCCGGTGACGACGCCGCAGCAGAAGATCGACAAGACCAAGCTGTTCGGCGGCGATTTCATCGAGATCAGGCTGGTCGGCGATTTCTTCGACGACTGCTATCGCGCGGCCCTGGAATTCACCGACAGTTCCGGCGCCCATATGGTGCCGCCCTTCGATCACAAGGACATTATCGAGGGCCAGGCAACCGTCGCCTACGAGATCGCAAACCAGATGCCGGGCGCCCGCATGCCCGATATCGTCATGCTGCCGGTCGGCGGTGGCGGACTTGCCGCGGGCGTCACCCACTATTTCGCCGATCAGGGCAGGCAAGCACGCTTCGTCTTCTGCGAACCGGCCGGCGCGCCGAGCCTGCGCGAGAGCCTCGCGGCGGGAAAACGGCTCAAACTCGCCAAGGTCGACAATTTCGTCGATGGCGCCGCGGTGGCCGAGATCGGCCGCGAGCCGTTGCGTCATCTCAAGGATTTTCCAGCTGACACGGTGCGACTGATCCCGGAAAACCGGCTCTGCGCCACCATGATCGAGATGCTCAACGTCGAAGGTGTCGTGCTGGAGCCGGCCGGCGCGCTGGCGATCGATGCGCTGAAGGATTTTTCGAGGAAGGAGATCAGGGGCAAGACCATCGTTGCCGTGGTTTCGGGCGGCAATTTCGATTTCGAGCGACTGCCGGACGTCAAGGAACGGGCGCTGCGCTTCGAGGGGCTGAAGAAATACTTCATCATCCGCTTTCCGCAGCGGCCCGGCGCGCTGCGCGACTTCCTCGAACTGCTCGGGCCCGACGACGACATCGCCCGTTTCGAATATCTGAAGAAATCGGCGCGCAATTTCGGTTCGGTGCTGATCGGCATCGAAACCAGGGACCGCCGCAATTTCGACCTGCTCAAGGCGAATTTCGAGGCCGAGGGCGTCCAGTATCAGGACATCACCGACAACGAGACATTGGCGGGGTTCATCATATGAGCGGCAAGGAGGCAGGAAAAATCTTCGTCGCGCTGTTTTCCGGCATCAATGTCGGCGGCAACCGCATCGTCAAGATGGCGGAGCTGCGGTCGTTCTTCGAGGGGCTCGGCTTTTCCGACGTCGCCACCTACGTGCAGAGCGGCAATGCCGTGTTCCGGGCGGAGAAGCGCGACGCGGCGACCCTGACGAAACAACTCGAGGCAGCCTTCGAGAAGAAATGGGGTTTCCATTCGCGCATCATGGTGCGCGATCTCTCCTGGTTCGAGCGGCTGGTGAACGAAAACCCTTACCCGGAAGTTGCCGCGGACCACACGAAGCTGCACGCCTATGTGCTGGAGCGCGAGCCGACAGCGGACGAGGTTGCGCGGCTGACCGAAAAGTGTACCGGCCCCGAACGCTTCGAGATCAAGGGCGATGTGCTCTACCTCAGCGCACCGGACGGGCTGGGCAAATCGGTGTTTGCCGGGCTGATCCCGCGCACGTTGAAAGTGCCGGGAACCGCGCGCAATTGGCGCTCCGTGCAGGCGCTGCTGGAGATGGCCGCACACGCCGGTGAGAAGTAGGTCACTGCCTAGGCGGAGGTGGGTTTCCAGTCGAAGGTCAGCTCTTCGCGGAAAGCAAAGCGCTTGATGTGATCGGCGACAACGCCTTCCAGGCGCTCGATCGATCCTGCTTCGTCAGTCGACACCGTGATATGCAGCGTTGCCGCATCGGCATCCATGACGGTACGGCCCATTGAGAGATCGATGGTGCCGTGGGTGGGATCGAACTCGACCGGAAATTTGTGCGCCCAGTGCTTGCACAGCTGCTGCAGGTAGCGGCTGGCATGTTCGGTGGCGACGTCGGCATGGCTGGTCGGCATGAATTCTCCTGGGCAAGCGCCTGTTGCGTGGCCGGGGCACCGGCCCAAGCCTGGCGCCTCAGCCAGACAGATAGGCGCCGTCCCTGAAAAACCAAACGGTACCGGGCCGTCAGCCTGGCATTGTCCGCTCAAGGCAGCGTGATCGGCTACCAGCTTCCGGTGTTCGCCATCGAAGCCCATGGTTCGGCCTTGGCCTTGGCCGGGCCTTTCTGCAGAAGCTCGATCGAGATGCCGTCCGGCGATCTGACGAAGGCCATGTTGCCGTCGCGCGGCGGCCGGTTGATGATAACGCCATTGTCCATCAGATGCTGGCAGGTGGCGTAGATGTCGTCGACCTCATAGGCGAGATGACCGAAATTGCGCCCGCCCTTGTAGTCTTCCGGGTCCCAATTGTAGGTCAGTTCGACCAGCGGTGCCTTGTCGGCGATGGCGCTTTGTTCGTCTTCGGAGGCCGCGAGGAAGATCAGCGTGAAGCGGCCTTGCTCGTTTTCGTAGCGGCGCACTTCGTTGAGGCCGAGCTTGTTGCAGTAGAAGTCGAGCGAGGCATCGACGTCGGTGACACGGATCATGGTGTGCAGATAGCGCATGTGATTTCCTTGATAAATTGCGTTGCGGCGCAACATAGGGTCGGCCCTGTCAAAGGGCAAATCGTGCGGCGGTGCGCAATGCCGGCAAAGAACAAATCCGGTATTGCCCGAATGAACCGTGAAAAAAGGCACGGCAGGTCTTGCACAGACCGGAAGCCGCAGTGTTAATCTGTTGGCAAGAATCAGTTGCGGTGTTCTTGAAAAGAGGGGGCATTCTTATGGGGGAAAAGGCCTCTTTCATGGGGCGGGACGGACCCCTTGGCGACGCCCCGCAGCGTGACGAAGGCGGCGACGCCGCCGACCTGCTCGAAATTGCCGGCGCCATCAAGTGGTTCGATGTGGCCAAGGGCTATGGTTTCATCCTCCCGGATGACGGCATTTCGGGCGACATCCTCCTCCATGTGACATGTCTTCGAAAGGACGGCTTTCAGACGGCCTTGGAGGGCGCGCGCGTGGTCTGCCTTGTCAAACATGGCGACCGCGGATTGCAGGCCTTCCGGGTGCTCTCCATGGACGTCACCACCGCGGTCCACCCGGCCGAGATGCAGGAGCAGCGCACCCATGTCGCGGTGACGCCGGAGAGCGGTCTCGAACGCGCCTTGGTGAAATGGTTCAACCGCACCAAGGGGTTTGGTTTTCTCACCCGCGGCGAGGGCACCGAGGACATCTTCGTCCATATGGAGACCTTGCGCCGTTACGGTATCACCGAGCTTCGGCCTGGGCAGGTCGTGCTGGTTCGTTTCGGGCGCGGCGACAAAGGCCTTATGGCCGCCGAAATTCACCCCGATATGGGGACCTTGCCGGTCTCGCACTAGGGCGTTTCCGGCCGAGGATCTCGAATGGCTTACAGGAACTGGCTGACCGCGGGCGCGATGTGCGCGATTGCCTTCATCGCCGCCGCCGGTGGTTACTTCTATTCCGAAAAGCCGACCTCGGCGGACAGCCGGGCGATGATCCTTCCAGCCGATCCGGCGCCACTGGTCGTGGTGACGAAAGGCGGTGATCGCTCTTTTTCCATCGAAGTCGCCGACACCGCTGCGGAGCGCGAGGCCGGCTTGATGTACCGCCAGGACATGGCGGACAACCACGGCATGCTGTTCGTCTTCGAGGTCCAGCAGCAGGTTGGCTTCTGGATGCACAACACGCCAATGCCGCTTGATCTGATTTTCGTCGGCCAGGATGGCAAGATCCGGGCGGTCAAGCACGGCGAGCCGCAATCGGACGCCGTCATCTCGCCCGGCGTGCCGGTGCGCTTCGTGCTCGAGCTCAAGGCCGGCACTGCCGCCAGGAACGGCATCGAGTATGGCGACCTTTTGCGTCATCCGGCCGTGGGCACGGTATCCGGCCCCGGCATGCCACCAGCCGACAATGGCGATGCGCCAAATGGCGGTGGCGGTTGAGCACACAGGCGGGATCGCAGATGCAGTCTTTCACCCATGACGGCTTCGAGCTTGCCTTCCTCGACCGCCAGCCGGCATCGGGCGAGGGCGATCCGGTGCTGATGATCCATGGCTTCGCCTCGAGCCATTATGTCAACTGGGTATCGCCCGGCTGGTTCAAGACGCTGAACGATGCCGGTTACCGCGCCATCGCCTTCGACAATCGCGGCCACGGCTCGTCGTCGAAGAGCTATGAGGAGGCCGACTACACGCCGGTCAAGATGGCTTCCGATGCCGCTGCCTTGCTCGGCCATCTCGGCATCGAGCGCGCCCATGTCATGGGTTATTCGATGGGCGCCCGCATCGCGGCGTTCATGGCGCTGTCCGATCCGGACAAGGTGGCGACGCTGGTCTTCGGCGGTCTCGGCATCGGCATGGTCGACGGTGTCGGCGATTGGGATCCGATCGCCGCCGCCCTGCTTGCCGAAGATCCAGCCGCGACTACCCATCCGCGCGGCCGGTCGTTTCGCGCCTTCGCCGACCAGACCCGCAGCGATCGTCGTGCCTTGGCCGCTTGCATCGCCAAATCGCGGGAATTGCTGAGCGAGCAGGATATCGCGCGCATCGCCCAGCCGACGCTTGTCGCCGTCGGAACCACCGACGACATTGGCGGCTCGCCCGATGAGCTTGCAGCGTTGATGCCGAACGCCAGCGCCTTTCACATCGAGGGCCGGGATCATATGCTGGCCGTCGGGGACAAGACCTTCAAGCAGCGCGTGCTGGAGTTCTATGCCGAGAATCCGCTCTGAGCGGACGGCGAGGGACGCGGGACGTGACTGCCCTCAGCCTGTGGTGAGAGCCGCCAGCGACCGCGCCATGTTTTCCCGGGCCTGCCGTTCAAAGCGTTGCCGGAATTCCTCGGTATGGAAGATGTGCGGGCGGGCGAGGAAATTCTTCAGCACCGCATTGCGTCCAGCCCGCCACATCGGCTCCTCCACCCAGTGATACTCGCGTCGCACGGCGCGCTCATAGGCGTCGAAGGCGTCCGGCGCGGCTCCCAGGATCGACAGGTCCATATCCAGAAACAGACTCGCATCCCGTGTGGCCGTCGCGTCATCAAACGGCGGCAGTTGGTGCGTGGCGGTGGCGACGATCATTGCCGAGATGCGGTCGAGACGTGAAGGATCCGCTCGGCCCGCCAGCTCTTTCTCGGCAAGGGCCGCACTTTGCGCCTCATTGTCCTTGGCCTTGCTGTCGTAGATGGCATCGTGGAACCAGATCGCCGCTTCGATCGCCTCGGGGTCGCCGAGCAACCTTCGATAGTCGCCAGCGAGCGCCAGCATTGCCTCGATATGGGAAAGGTTGTGATAGTGGCGGCCTGGCGCCCGGTAGAGAGCCGAAAGCTCGCTTTTCAGCGCGTCGTCGATCAAGGGTTCGTTTTCCATGGCTGCTTGAATTCCCGCGAACCAAATCCATTTGACAAAGCACTAAGGAAAATTGAGTTCAATCGTGCTATCATCTGGCTTATATGTGCGGCCAGGCAACAGGCAAGCACAACAGGCAAGCCAGGCAGGACGCAGGACGAGACGGCGATGAACAGCATCAGCATTTCCCGACACAGCGCATTGAAGCCGGTCGATCCGATCTGGCGTTCGATCCGCGACGAGGCCATGGAGGCTGTCAACCGCGACCCGCTGCTCGCTGCATTCCTTTATTCGACCATCCTCAACCAGGACAGCCTGGAGGAGGCGGTCATTCATCGGCTGGCCGAGCGGCTGGCGCACCAGGACATCGGCTCCGATCTCATCCGCCAGACCTTCAAGTCCATGCTGGCCGACGACAAGGAGTGGCCGACGACGGTGCGTGTCGACATCCAGGCCTATTACGATCGCGATCCGGCTTGCGATCGCTTCATCATGCCGGTGCTCTATTTCAAGGGTTTCCACGCCATCCAGACGCATCGGCTGGCGCATTGGCTGTGGGACCAGGGGCGCAAGGATTTCGCGCTCTACCTGCAGAGCCGCTCGTCCTCGGTCTTCCAGACCGACATCAACCCGGCCGCCCGCATCGGCAAGGGCATCTTCATCGACCACGCCACCGGCCTTGTGGTCGGTGAGACGGCGGTCATCGAGGACGACGTGTCGATCCTGCATGGCGTGACGCTGGGCGGCACCGGCAAGGCCGGCGGCGACCGCCACCCCAAGATCCGCTATGGCGTGCTGATCGGCGCCGGCGCCAAGATCCTCGGCAACATCGAAATCGGCCATTGCTCGAAGATCGCGGCCGGCTCGGTGGTGCTGTCGCCAGTGCCGCACAACAAGACAGTTGCCGGCGTGCCGGCCCGCGTCGTCGGCGAGACCGGCTGCGATCAGCCGTCGCGCCAGATGGACCAGCTTCTGCCGTCGCAGACGATGGATCAGGTCGTCAGTTTCGACATCTGATTGTCATATGTCCGTTGCCTGCGGCCGTGGGCAGACATGGGCGATTGTTTCTCGCCCAAGGTCTGT
Source organism: Mesorhizobium sp. M1066 (assembly GCF_040318635.1). Taxonomy (NCBI): domain Bacteria; kingdom Pseudomonadati; phylum Pseudomonadota; class Alphaproteobacteria; order Hyphomicrobiales; family Phyllobacteriaceae; genus Mesorhizobium; species Mesorhizobium sp. M1066. The sequence goes on along the minus strand of NZ_JAMYMR010000031.1, from coordinate 52,030 downwards.
TGAGATTCAGGTCAGGCCGAGCCGAAAATGGTGGGTTCCGAGAACCGGAGCGGAGCGTACGTTTGGGTACGTGAGCACCGGAAGCGCAGGAAACCGCCATTTGCAGGCCGGCCTCACGTGAATATCAACAGACCTTAATCAGGCCGCTTGCCTTTACATGGCCATTGTCGACGTGCCAGAAGCGCGTTCGAACGAGCAAGCCCGATGATCGGAGAAGACTGTTGAAGCCGGACGAAATCAGAAAGCTGGACGCCTATTTCAAGCGCGTCTTCCAGAACCCCAAGCTCGAGGTCAAGGCACGGCCGCGCAAGGACGATTCGGCCGAGGTCTATGTCGGCGACGAATTCCTCGGCATCGTCTTCAAGGACGAGGACGACGGCGATTACAATTTCTCGATGGCGATCCTCGACATCGATCTGGCCTGAGCCAGCGATTTTGCGCTCGGCCGGCTCCGCCTCGAATGCGGCCGGCCGGACCTTCCGAGGCTTTCTTAATGTCCTGTTTTCAGGACGCGCGTGGCTTCAGTGGCGATTGCCGCGTCGAGCGCCTGCCAATCGCCCAGAAACTCCCTTGGGAAGCGATAGGTGAGGCTGAGCTCGTCGCCGACCTGAATGTCGCGCTCGCAAGGCGCCAGCGATTGGTCGGCACTCGGTCCGCTCAGGCAGCGGGCCACGAACGGCTCCTTGCCGGGGCGATTGCCGACAACCAGCACCTCGTTCAAGTAGCCTGATTTCTCGTTGAAACCATAAATCATCGTGCCGCCAGGCCCGGCAATACCGGGTCGGGTGATCAACGCGCTGTAGATCGGCGCGAAGCGTCCACTCATGTCACGCGACATCATCTGCTGCTCGAAGGACAGGAAGATGATGTTCTTGGTTGTGCCCGTATGGTTGAAATCGTTGCGCGCCGGCTCGCTGTAGCCGTCCATCTGGGGATAGCGCAGATAGAGGTCGAGCCGCGAGGCGATGCCGTCGCGCCGGGCCTGGGCGAAACGGATGGCGTTGGCCGGGACCGTGATGACATTGTTGCCGATCACCACCTGGTGCACCGTTGCGTCGTCAGTGTATCCGGCCATGGCGATCGAATGGCCAAACCATTTGCCGGCAAGGCTGATCGCTGCCGAAAGCAGGGCCAGCGCCGCGAATCCGTAGAGCACCCGCTTCATCAGCCTGGAATCGACCACGGTGAGTTCGTTGGCGAGCGCTGCCTGCTTCATCTCAGTCCTCGAATCTCGGGCCGCCCGTCCGCCTCCAGTGTCCCTGGGCGGCACACATCGCACGGCACGGCTCTTGCAGCCTGCATGGAACGACTGTGCAATTTCATGGTAAATGGAAAGTTAAGATGGGACCGCTGGAACTTACACTCTTTGCTTTTGCCGTCGGGTTGACGGCCTGTGGGCTGGCCGGATCGGCTATGGAATTGGCGTCGGGCCGCAAGGTCGCCTTCACCGAACCCTATGTGTCGCCGTCACATGTCTTGCGCTCGCTGCTCGCCACGGCCTGTGCCGGACCCTTCATGCTGGTCAACGATGCCATCGATGCCCGGCGTCAGCGCCGCATTTCAACGTTGGCGCTGATGTCCTGCGGCTGCACGGCAATTGCGTGGACCTTGGCGCTGGGCGTCGTCGTGCTTGCCATTGCCTCATGGACGGTCCGTCTCCTAGGGTCCGATTTGCCAGGCTGAGACGATTCGGAGACCAGAAATGCCGCTTTATGCGATCGATGGAACAGAGCCCAGCTTCGCCGATGCGGATTCGAACTGGATCGCGCCCGATGCGACGCTGATCGGCGACGTCAGGGTCGGACGCAATGCCGGCTTCTGGTTCGGCGCCGTCATCCGCGGCGACAATGAGCCCATCGTCATCGGCGCCGACACCAATGTGCAGGAACATACCGTCATGCACACCGATCCCGGCTTCCCGCTGACGATCGGGGAAGGCTGCACGATCGGCCACCGCGCCTTGCTGCATGGCTGCACAATCGGCGACAACAGCCTGATCGGCATGGGCGCCATCGTGTTGAACGGCGCGAAAATCGGCAGAAATTCTCTGGTCGGTGCCGGCGCGCTGGTCACCGAAGGCAAGGAATTCCCGGACAATTCGCTGATCGTCGGTTCACCTGCCAAGGCGATCAGGGTGCTGGACGACGCGGCCGTGGCAAGGTTGCGCGGCTCGGCGGCGCACTATGTCGGCAACGGCAAGCGCTTCAAGGCGGGGTTGAAGAAGGTCTGAGGCCGGTTTGGCCACCTGTCGGCGAGGGTTCGTCGCGCCCCAACTCACTGTTCGTTGGAGCTGCGCCCGGCTATCGCATCGCGCAGCAATGAAGCACCGGCTTCAAAGCCGGCAATCTCGGCCTCTTCCACGGCCGTCCTGTAGTCATCGATGCGGGTTTCGAGTGCCGGGTCGGCGCCCGCCGCCAAAAGCAGGCGGATCGCATCGGCACTGCGGATTGCCACCGAATAGTGAAGCGGCGTCCAATCGTTCACGCCCCGCATGTTGGGATCGGCACCGCCGTCGATCAATATCCGCACAATGTCCAGTCGGTCGGCCCGATCAGTGGACAGCGCCGCAATGATCGACGGAAACCCGCCGTGATCCCTGTAATTCGGATCCGAGCCGGCATCCAGCAAGGTCGAGATGAAACCGACGGGGCTCCAATAGATCGCATATTCCAGCGGATGCCCGAGGCCGAGCTCAAACGGCATGCGCTCGTCGAACCAGCGGGGCGAGCCACCCAGGGCTACGCCGAGGCCTTCGAAATCGCCGGCCTTGAAGGCATCGTCGATCGCCTTGAACAGACGATGACGCTCGCACCGATCTTCCGGGATTTCCAACATCGCGGTGATCCAGAGGGTGGCTTTTGATCGCTCATACTGCAGCGATCAAAAGCCATTTGAAATATCATTTTAACAAGGGATGACACTCAAGCGGATGCCATTTCCTGGCCGCTACCCGCCTTCGGACCGTGCAACGGAGACGGTTTAACAGTCCGGCAGGGAGATGGTGGCGCTCCGCCATCAGCCTCGGGTCTCTATCCCACATCGGAAAATCGCAGTAGAAGCATCGCCAATTCTGCTTCTCTGCCTGCGCTGTTCTAAGTTTTGCCAGTCTGTTTGATTTGCACATTTCACACATCCTTTTGCTTCATCAACATGAAGCGGATGTGCAGCAACCGGTAAGCGATTGCCCCTTATTCGGAAGGGATATCCCTCGCACGAGACGACACCCTGTAGAGCGCCACTCCGCAGTATTTAGTGGTAGATGCCCAACGTAAGAACAGCACCCATCGGGCCACCCACAACGGCTACCAGACGAACTTTAGAACGTCTCCACATACTTGAGATATTTTAGAACTTGGCGAAGATCAAGTCGATCTTGGATAACCCGGCGAAGGGCGCGCCGTTGCCGGAGCGGTCTAAGGATTGCGGAAAATCCCATGGGTCGGGTAAAGCAAAAGTATAACCGACGTGAAGCCGAAATGCGGTTCGAGCGCGTTTATGAAGTCGTCGCAGGCGATCAGTGTATCTATTGCGGGATGCCGAATGATGGTAAATTTGACCATCAACCTCCAGTATATGTCCTCCACCGGTTCGCGGACGGCGGATTGGTAACCAAGAAGGCAATACGGGAGAGGTTTGGCCGGTGCAAGCTGGTCCCGTGTTGTACCATCTGCAACATGGGGCTTGGTGCATTCCACGGTTCCACCGACAACGAGCGAAGGCAGGAGATTGCAAATTGGCTTCTCGTGGATGACCGATATCCGGCCGACAAGATCGTTTTGGATATCGCGAACCGGTTGATTGAAGATCGCCTCCAAGGCGGGGGATTGAGATTTACGAGTTTTCCGGTGTTGGTCGTGTCATCTACATTAGCGCTTTGGTCGGTTTGATCGAAGGAGAGTTCGGCGACCCCGACGAATTTCCAGATTGGCTAACGGTTACGCAATCAGAACTAGCTGATTGGCTTCGGGGAGCGCCAAGACGAAAGTCAAAGTATTTTCTAGATATGGCAAATCTGGAGAGTTATGAACTGGTGCCAGACGCCCGAGACGATCCTCGCGGTCAGTTCAAAGCTTAGTAGTTGCCTCAGGCCTCCGCCAGAAATGGCGGAGCCGGCCCGGGGACGGGGCCGGCTCCTTTCACCCGGTCGTTGGGGACGGGGAGGGTGGGGACTCGACCGGGTTTCTCCTGAAGCGCCTCGCATTCACGCGGCGCGCTTGAGCTCTGTTCTAGCGGACGCTGGCGACCGCGTCGGAGCGGCCGTCGTTGATCGTCACCCAAACGCCGGAATTCTGGTCCGACTGGCGCTTGAGATAGGTGTAGTCGGTGTCCGTCCAGGACAGGACCTTGGTCTCCAGATTGTCGAGGATGAATTCGCCCAGGCTGGTGCGCACGGTCAGCACCGCGTGGCCGTCGCCATTCGGCTGGCGCGCCACCGTCATCAGCAGATTGCCGGCGGGCACGCCCGCATCCATCAACTCGCGGCGCTTTTCCAGCGCGTAATCCTCGCAATCGCCATAGCCATTGGCCGGATAGGCCCAATATTCCTCGACACCGTAGTTTTCCATGTCGGTGCGTGGCTTGATCCGGGTGTTGACCGAATTGTTGATGTTGACGATCGCCGCCCACAGTTTGCGGGTCAGTTCGACCGGCGCACCCTTCGGGGTCCTTTCGCTGCATTCGCCAGGACTGCGCTGGCAGAACTCATAATGGCCAACAGGCTGGGTGGTGCGTCCGCCGGTGTGCATATAGGCCGGTCCCGCGGCATATGCTGATCCCAAAGCGGAAAGCTGCATCGCCATTGCCACCAGCAACAGCTTGCCCCTCGTTTTCTTCATTGTTGTAGTCTCCCCGTTCGAAGGAGACATTGCCACATGTGGATTTATTTGACGCAAAAGCTCGAAGTAGATATTGAGTAAAACTCCAGTAGAATAAACGTAAAATTTGAATCATTTTAGTATTAATTCGTTTGGATCTTGAGACACCAATCTCGGCGTGCGGAGGGCTCCAAGCCCCGCCAAGAGTGGCCTAAGCATGCCGGTCATGGCGTCGAAAACAAAAAACCGGCCGCAAGGGCCGGTTCCTGGAGTGTTGCTGTCGGGCCTGCTCAGGCGCGTGGTGTGTTGAATTCGGAATCGAGCGTTTCGGGGCGCTGGATCACAGCGAATTCGATGGCGACGCCGTCCTCGAAATGACGCACGACCTGCCCGCGCATGGTGCCAAGCATGACCTGGATGCCGATTGCCGGTTTGACGTCGATCTCGACCGCGGCGCCGGAGAGCGAAAGGTCGATGATGCGGCACTGGTACTGGCGGCCGTCGGTGAGCTGCAGCACGCTGGTCGGATTGCGCGGTGCGACGCGCTCGTGGCGGCGATCTTCCGGCAGGTCGAGTTCATGCTTGTTGGCGAGCCAGGTCAATTGCGCGGCCAGCTTATCCTTCTTGCGATCCGACGCGATGACGGTCATCGCGAAACCGTCCTGCAAGGTGCGTGTGACGACACCTTCGATGCGGCCGATATGATCGATGTAGGCGATGATTTTTTCGCCGGGCATGCCGATTCGGTCGGTGCGAAACGCGACGTTGCCCGGTGACATGTCGACGACCTGGCAGGGGTGTTCGGTGCGGTCTTCCAGCATGAAGCGTCCGTAGATTTTGACCCGGACGCGCTGAAAGTTACGCCTTTCAGCTTGGGACGGCGCATAGTCGACCGCCGCTGACCTCATGACTGCCTACACCCCGTTTGGCATCCCGCGCGCCGATGCGAGGAACTTCATCAGAGAAGTACAACAAGGCGGGTTAACAAAGGGGAAAAGCGGGCGCTCCGGGGTTTTCCTTTTTGCAGGCCGTTATGCCAAAACAGCCGCGCAGTTTTGGGCGACGTGCATCAGGCCGCAAACGGACTATTCCTCGCGCCCGCCATCGAAGACGACGAGATGGCGGATGCGGCGCGCCCGGCCGAGCGCCGAGATCGTCTCGGGTGCTCCAAGTTCATCGGGAGCGAGCGAGGGAACATCGATGGCCGGACGGTTGTTGAGAAGCTCCTTCTCCGGATCGATGACGCGGATCGAATCGATCAACGCATCGGTGATCGGATCGGCACCCAGCCAGAAGGGTTTCTCCACGGCGCTGATGACGCCCAGGCAGCGCGGGTTTTCGACGCCGCCGTCCAGCGGCAGGGCAAGCAGTTCGAACTTGTTGGAGCGCCCGTTGCGGCTAAAACCCTCATAGCTGATGAGCACGACCGATTTCTGCTCGAAGACGCCATGGATCAGGCGCGAGACGAGCCGCTGGTCCTTCTCGCGCCACAGCGATGGAAAGGAAAACCCCTTGAGCTCGCGGCCGTAGCAGGCGCAAAGCCTTGTGCCGGCCAGCCGGAACACGGCCTGTCCGCGCGTGTCACGTTCCAGGATAAAGGTGTCGGCCAGCAGCGACTTGATGTCGGCGGGTTCGACCTCCGAACGCTTCGGGGCAGGGCGTCCATCACGCAGGCGGTTCCAATATTGGAACAGCGTGATCGATCCATTCTGGTTCATACTATGCTGCTCCGCGCGATCTGTCGTCTGATGTCCCATCGGTGAACAGAAGGGCGCCCTCCGATGACCTACATGCGTTGCGGAGCAGGAAGCGTGCCAGCGTCGTTAACACTTGTTCACGGGTCGGGGTCGTTAAGGTTAACAAGTGGTTTACGTTGCGTCGAAGCGAGCCCCGTGGCACACAAAAACCACTCCAGAAGCGGTCGTTTCGCGACGATCGGCAGCACTTCAGTCAGAGTTTTAGGGGAGCAGGGGGCTCGACCAGCCGTTCAGGGGAAACCTTGAACGGCTTCTTTTTTGATTCGCGCCGCGGCGATTCGCGGTTTGCGGTTCGGTCCGCGGTGATCTAGATGCTCGAACCCCGAATCCCGCAGTGAGTGCAATTTCAGATGAGCGAGCCGGTAACTCCCCCGGAAGACGACCCGGTCGAGGGTGCGCCCGAGCCCCGGCGCGAGCCGGTGTTCAACCTGCCGCCCGTCGTGCTGGCGGTGATCGGCATCTGCGTCGCCGTCTATCTGTTGCAGCAATATGTGTTGAGCCAATCCCAGCAGATGACATTGCTGTATGACGGGGCCTTCATCCCCGTTCTCTACACCGGGCAATACGGCTTCGACTGGTTCCTGTTTTCGCGGCCCTTCACCTACGCCTTCATGCATGGCGGCTTTGCCCATATCGCCATCAACATGGTGTGGCTCGCCGCGTTTGGTTCACCATTGGCAAACCGTCTGGGAACGCTGTGGTTCGCGCTTTTCTTTGCCGCAACCGGGTTGGCTTCGGTCGCGCTTTTCTGGGCAATCCATCCTTATGGTGAGGCGCCGCTGGTCGGGGCTTCCGGTGCGATATCAGGCATGATGGGGGCTGCGGCGCGTTTTGGCTTCCGCACCGACCGTTCGGCCGGCAAGGCCGCCTTCGCCGGCCCTGTGCTGCCGATCGCATTCGTATTGCGCTTGCGCGGTGTCGTGATCTTCCTCGCCGTGTGGATGGTCATCAATCTCGCCACCGGCCTGCTCGGTTTTGTCCCGGGGGCAGACGGCCAGATCGCCTGGGAGGCCCATATTGGCGGCTTTGTCGCCGGCTTCTTCGGCCTGCGCTGGTTCGACCGGCGATGGCAGGCGCCCGAGTGGGAGACGACCGACCACCGCACTTGAAATGCAACCGATCACGGCGCACGATGTTCACTCTTACGTGAAGGCCGGTCAGGGCAGGAACCGGCAGGCAAAGCAGAGGAGGACGCCATGACGGTGAAGGCAATTCTCGAGAGAAAAGGCCATGACGTGTTGACGCTCGGGCCGAACGAAAAGCTGAGCGAAGCCATCCGCATCCTGGCAGAGCACAAGATCGGTGCGCTGGTCATCACCAATGGCGATCGCAAGATCGTTGGCATCCTGTCAGAGCGCGACATCGTCCGGGTTGTCGCCCGCGAAGGTGGAGCCGCGCTGGATATCGCCGTGCGCTCGGCAATGACGCCGAAGGTGAAGATCTGCAACGAGAACCACACCGTCAACGAGGTGATGGAGATCATGACCCGAGGCCGTTTCCGCCATCTCCCGGTGGAAAAGGACGGCATGCTCGATGGCATCGTGTCCATCGGCGACGTGGTCAAGCGTCGCATCGAGGATGTCGAGCGCGAGGCCGACGAGATCAGGGCCTACATCGCCACCGCCTGAGCGGTGAGGCGAACCGCCGGCCGGAGAACCGACCGGCGGAACTTGCCGCCGAGAAGGCGGAAAACGCCAGTTCGCGGCTTTACGCTTGTCTCTTTTGGCGGTTTGCACTAGCGAATGACTTCACGTTCGACGTGAAATTCACGTTCAAACGTGAAATCAGTCACCGCAATTCGCAGGCCGCCATGTCCCTTATCGACACCCGTACTCCTGACGCAAAACGCCTGATCCCCGGCGCAACCGGCGACTGGGAGATCATCATCGGCCTCGAGGTCCATGCGCAGGTCACTTCGGAAGCAAAGCTGTTTTCGGGCGCCTCGACGGCCTTCGGCGCGCCGCCTAACGCCAATGTCAGCCTGGTCGATGCGGCGATGCCGGGCATGCTGCCGGTCATCAACGAGGAATGCGTCAAGCAGGCGATCCGTACCGGCCTGGGGCTGAAGGCGCAGATCAACCACAAGTCGGTCTTCGATCGGAAGAACTACTTTTATCCCGACCTGCCGCAGGGCTACCAGATCTCGCAGTTCAAGCAGCCGATCGTCGGCGAGGGCACGGTCATCGTTTCGGTCGGCCCGGACCGCCAGGGCGAATTCGAGGACATCGAGGTCGGCATCGAGCGGCTGCATCTGGAGCAGGATGCCGGCAAGTCGATGCACGACCAGCATGCGACCATGTCCTATGTCGATCTCAACCGCTCCGGCGTGGCGCTGATGGAGATCGTCTCCAAGCCGGACATGCGCTCGGCCGACGAAGCCAAGGCTTATGTCACCAAGCTGCGCACCATTGTACGCTATCTCGGCACCTGCGACGGCAACATGGACGAAGGTTCGATGCGCGCCGACGTCAATGTTTCGGTGCGCAAGCCGGGCGGCGAGTTCGGCACGCGTTGCGAGATCAAGAACGTCAACTCGATCCGCTTCATCGGCCAGGCCATCGACTACGAGGCGCGCAGGCAGATCGCCATCCTCGAGGATGGCGGCAAGATCGATCAGGAGACGCGGCTGTTCGACGCCGTCAAGGGCGAGACGCGCTCGATGCGCTCCAAGGAAGAGGCGCATGATTACCGCTACTTCCCCGATCCCGACCTTTTGCCGCTGGAATTCGACCAGGCCTATGTCGATGCGCTGGCCAAGGAATTGCCGGAACTGCCGGACGACAAGAAGGCGCGGCTGATCGCGTCGCTCGGCCTGTCCGTCTATGACGCCTCGATCCTGGTTTCGGAAAAGCCGATCGCCGACTATTTCGAGAAGGTGGCCGCCGGCCGCGACGGCAAGCTTGCCGCGAACTGGGTCATCAACGATTTGCTAGGACAACTGAACAAGGCGGGCAAGGACATTGAAAATGCTCCGGTTTCGCCCGACCAGCTCGGGGCGGTCATCGACCTGATCAGGGATGGCACCATCTCCGGCAAGATCGCCAAGGACCTGTTCGAGATCGTCTGGAACGAGGGCGGCGACCCGCGCCAACTGGTCGAGAGCCGTGGCATGAAGCAGGTCACCGACACCGGCGCCATCGAGAAGGCCGTCGACGACGTTATCGCCGCCAACCCTGACAAGGTCGAACAGGCGCGCGCCAAGCCGAGCATGGCCGGCTGGTTCGTCGGCCAAGTAATGAAGGCGACCGGCGGCAAGGCCAACCCGCAAGCCGTCAACGACCTCGTCAAGGCCAAGCTGGGCATCGAGTAGCGCCGTGTTCGTCCGCACCGCAGGTGAACGCGACCTTGCCGCTGTGCGGACGCTGCTGGTGGAAACCTGGCATGCGACCTATGACACCATTTATGGCGCTGCCAAAGTCACCGAGATCACCGACGAATGGCACTCGATCGCTTCGCTCCGCTCGCGGCTGACGCGGCCCAACTCGGAATTCCTGGTGGCCGATGACGGCAAGCGGATCGGCGGCATGGCTTTCGCCGCCGCCACCGCCGATGCGAAAATCATCCTGTTGAACCAGCTCTACGTCCATCCGGACTGCCAGCGGCGGGGGATCGGGCAAGCACTGCTCGACGAGGTCGAAGCCAGTTTCCCGGAAGCGCGAACGCTGCGCGTCGAGGTCGAGGAAGCCAATGCCGGTGCCATCGCCTTCTATCGGTCAAAAGGGTTCTTGCCTGTCAGTGCCGCGGAGGAGCCCCGTGATACCTCAAGACCGACGACGCTGAGTTTCGCGAAGTCGCTGGGATAGACCACCGGATGAATAGAGCGATCAAGCCATGCGTCATCGCGGCGTTTGCTGTGCCGGCTCACGACGGATATGCAAGGGCATGACCAAACTGTCCCGCATTACAGCGCTGGCGCTGCTCGCCATCATCATTTTCGCGACCTTGTCGCCGATCCAGATGCGGCCGCACATCGCCGAAGCGAATGTCGAGCGTGCCTTGGCTTATGTCTTGCTGGGCTTCGCCCTGGCGGTCGGCTTCCCCAACCGACTGTATCAGGTCGTGATCTTTGTGGCTGTGACCGCCGGCATGCTGGAACTGCTTCAGCTCATTGATCCGGGTCGCCATGCACGCCTCATCGATGCATTGGTGAAAGCCCTTGCCGGGGTGGTTGGGATCGTCGCGGGACACCTGATCGTCAGGGCCGGCGGACAAAAGAGCGAGAGCTAGGCGCGGCAGCAATCTGCCGCCGAGGATCGAGCCTTCGCTAGAGCATTTCACCGTTTCACGGAAACGGAGACAGGCTCTAACTCCTTGTTTTCACGCAATTCCGGACGGAAAACCGTTTCACACTTTTCCTGGAATTGCCCTAGGCAGCGGGAACCCCCACATTGTCGATCAGCCTGGTCTTGCCGAGCCATGCTGCCGCCAGAAGACGCCCTTCGCGGTTTCGACGCCATGGCGCAAGCGTCAGGCTTTCGCGTGCCTGGACATAGTCGACTTTTTGAAAGCCGGCGGCGAGGAGGGCGCGGCTGGCCTCTTCGGTTGCGTCGTTCCGGTCTGCGCCTGCCGCCAAGGCCGCAGCCGTATTGCGCAATATCACGTTGAGCTGGCGGGCGATCTTCAATTCGGCCTCATCGAGATAGGCGTTGCGTGACGACATGGCGAGACCATGGGCGTCGCGTATCGTTGGCGCGCCGATGATCTCGACGGGCAGGTCGAGATCGCCGCAGAGCTGTCTGACGACGCAAAGCTGCTGGTAGTCCTTCTCGCCGAAGACCGCACAGTCGGGCGTTGACTGCAGCAGGAGTTTTGCCACGACGGTGGCGACGCCTTCGAAAAAGGTCGGCCGAAAGTCCGATTCGAGCCCGGCGGAGGGACCGCCGACCGAGATTTTCGTGGCGAAGCCGGCGGGATACATCTCGCCAACAGTCGGTGTGAAGGCAAGGTCGGCCTTTGCCGCGCCGAGCCGGTCGAGATCGCGGGCGAGTTGGCGCGGGTACTTGTCGAGGTCTTCGGTCGGCGCGAACTGCGTCGGGTTGACGAAGATCGACACGACGCAGCGATCGGCTCTTTCAAGCGCGATCCTGACCAGCGAGATGTGTCCGTCATGCAAAGCGCCCATGGTCGGCACCATGGCGACACGGAGACCGTCGCGCCGCCAGTCCTGGACTTGCGCGCGAAGTGCGGCAACGCTGTCGACGACGACGGGTTGGCTCATGCGTCATCCCTGTTGTTTGTCGCCGAAAAGACATGGCCGGGGCCGGGGAATGTCCGGTTTCGCACTTCTGCTGCATAGCTGCTTGCGGCATGCGAGATCACGCTGCGCAGGTCCGCGTATTCCTTGACGAATTTCGGCACGCGATCGACGGTCAGCCCGACCATGTCGTCGATGACCAGGATCTGGCCGTCGCAGTCGCCGCTGGCGCCGATGCCGATGGTTGGAATGGCGATGCGGCGGCTGATATCGGCGGCGACCCTCTCGACCGTGCCTTCGATGACCACCGAGAAAGCGCCGGCATTCTCGACGGCGAGCGCATCGCGAAGCAATGCCGCAACAGCCTCCTCGGTGCGGCCCTTGATCTTGTAGCCGCCGTCCTTCTCGACCGATTGCGGCTGCAGGCCAATATGTCCCATGACCGGAATGCCGGCGGCGACGATGGCCTCGATCTGGCTGATCATGTCGAGGCCGCCTTCGAGCTTCACCGCCTGGCAGCCGGTTTCGTCGACGACCCGCCGCGCCGAGGCGACGGCTTGCGCTGCCGTTGCCTCATAGCTGCCGGCCGGCAGGTCGACGACGACGCAGGCCCTGGCCGAGCCGCGCATCACGGCCTGCCCATGTGCGATCATCATCTCCAGCGAGGCGCCCAGCGTCGTCTTGTGGCCATGCAGGACCATGGCGACACTGTCGCCGACCAGAAGCAGGTCGACATGGTCGTCGAGCAGACGGGCGACGGGGTAGGTGTAGGCAGTCAGGCAAACGATCGGCGTGCCGCCCTTGCGGTGGCGAATCGCTTCGGTGCTGATGCGGATATCGGTGGTCGGCAATTCCGTGGCCAATCGTCACCTCTTCGGCCTGCAGCCGGGTTGGATACCCCGCATGGCGCGCAGAGCTTTAGAAAGACCGCATAGGCTTGGCAAGCGCCCATCCTGTCGCCCGGAAAGATCACAGGCTTGTGTCGGGTTTCCGGCGAGCCATTTGCGCACTCCCGGTGGCAAAACCCTTGCCTTCCCGAAGGCCTGACGCCATAAGCAGGAAAACGGGCGCTGCTGGCGCGAGGGTTTTGAAATGAAGACTTTCCTTACGCAGTTTTTCACCTGGTGGAACAGCCAGACGATAGGAACCCGCCTGCACACGTGGCGGTATGGCAAGAAGGTCGGCCAGGACGAGACCGGCAATTTCTACTACGAAGGCGGCATCGATTCGGAAGGCCGCACGCGCCGCTGGGTCATCTACCGCAATTATTCGGAAGCTTCGGCGATACCGCCCGGCTGGCACGGCTGGATGCACCACCGCGTCGACGTCGCGCCGTCCAGCGAGGACTACAAGCCGCGCGACTGGCAGAAGCCGCATCAGCCCAATCTGACCGGCAGCCCGGCGGCCTATCGCCCGAAGGGCTCGGTGCTGACCAATCAGCATCGCCCGCAGGTCACCGGCGACTACGATGCCTGGACACCCGGGTCGTAGCGACAGGGTGCAAGCCGGTCCTTTATCGCCACAATTGGTGTTTAGCTGCTTGCTGATCAGAAAACGGCGACTAGCCTTGGCGATCGACAGAATCACCCGGGCGCGAACCACCGGTATCTTTGCATGAGCTTTTCTTACTCAATATCGGCCAGTCTGGCGCTAGCCGCCGGTCTTGCCGTCAGCACCGTGGCCTTCGCCGCTTCGCCTGAGCCCGCGGCACCCGCGCCGGCGCCGCCCGCAGGAGCGGACCGGGTTACCAATGCCGTTGCCGAGTTTGCCGGTATCGACAAGATCACCGGCCGCATCATCACCTTCGATGTCTATATCGACGAGACGGTGCAGTTCGGTGCTTTGCAGGTGACGCCGCGCGTCTGCTATTCACGGCCGCAGACCGAAGAGCCGAAGACCGATTCCTTCGTCGAGGTCGACGAGATCACGCTGGACCGCAAGATCCGCCGCATCTTCACCGGCTGGATGTTTGCCGAAAGCCCCGGCCTCAATGCCGTCGAGCATGCCGTCTATGACGTCTGGCTGAAGGCTTGCAAGCAGAAGTCGGATGTGCCGGCGCCCGATGGCGCCAAGGCAGACTCGACCAAAGCCGAGGCGCCCAAGCCCGCCGCGGCCAAACCGAAAGCCGCGACTGCTCCGGACGTGACAGAGCCTGGCGTGACGGAGCCGGACGCTTCGGAACCCGATACCACCGACACCAACTGATCCCCCGGAACCGTCCTGGCCACCATACGTTGGGGCACGGATGAGCGCGCATTTATGCGCAGGGAGGATCTTCCGATGTCAGACAGCAAGCGGATCACGGCCGGCAAGGCAGAGTTGCTGGAACTCGAAAAGGGATTCTGGACGGGCGACGCGGCCTACTATGCGGCCAACGCCGACACCGAATGCCTGGTGGCGTTTCCGCAGGTGGCACAGGCGATGGACAATGCGGATCTCGCCAAGACCGCAACCAAGCCCAACCGCTGGCGCGACCTGAAAATCGACCTCAAGGGTATTATCGAGCCGGGCAGCGACATCATCATGCTGACCTACGAGGCACATGCGACACGCGAGAACGGCGAACCTTACGCCGCGCTGGTCAGCACCGGCTATGTCCATCGCGTCAACGGCTGGAAGATGATGTTCCATTCGCAGACGCCATTGGAAGCCGCCACTGGGAAGTAGGCTCAATCTTCAGGGATAGAATTGGGCGTCAGGGATAGAATACGGCCTCGCCCTTCAGCGCGTCGGCGAGCATCTTTTCATATTTGCCGCGCGGCACGTCGACCGCGCCGAAGCGCTTGAGGTGCTCGGTGGTGAACTGCGTATCAAGTAGAGCGAAGCCGCGCGCCTTCAAGCGCTCGACGAGATAGAAGAGGCAGGTCTTGGAGGCGTCCGTCTCCCTGGCGAACATGCTTTCGCCAAAAAACACCCGGCCGAGCGACACGCCATAGAGGCCACCGACCAGCCGGTCCTCGCGCCACGCCTCGACCGAATGACAATGGCCTATCCGATGCAACTCGACATAGGCTTCGCGGATCGGCGCATTTATCCAGGTCGAGCGCCGTTCCACGCGCTTTTCGGCGCAGCCGTCGATGGTCGCTTCGAAATCGAAATCGAAACGGATGTCGAAGGGGTTCTTCCTGATCGTTTTCCTGAGGCTTTTCGGCGCGTGAAAACCATCGAGCGGAATGATGCCGCGCGTCTCCGGCCGCACCCAGAACACCTCCGGGTCGCCGGCACTTTCGGCCATCGGGAAGACGCCCGAGGCGTAGGCCTTGAGCAGAAGGTCGGTGGGGATGCGATAGCCGGGCGCGTAGGGGCGGGTCATCGCGTCTCCGCGCTAGTCTTCCTTGGCCAGGTATTTTTCCAGCCAGTGGATGTCATAATCGCCATTGGCAATGTCGGCATTGCCGACGAGATCGCGAAACAGCGGCAACGTCGTCTTGATGCCGTCGACGACGAACTCGTCCAGGGCGCGGCGCAGGCGCATCATGCACTCGACGCGGTTACGCCCATGCACGATCAGCTTGCCGATCAGACTGTCATAGTAGGGCGGGATCTTGTAGCCGGAATAGACGCCGGAATCGACACGGATGCCGAGGCCGCCCGGTGTGTGGAAATGGGTGATCGTGCCCGGCGAGGGGGTGAAGGTGCGCGGGTCCTCGGCGTTGATGCGGCATTCGATGGCGTGGCCGTTGAACTTGATGTCCTCTTGCTTCACCGAGAGGCCGCCGCCGGAGGCGACGCGGATCTGCTCGTGCACAAGGTCGATGCCGGTGATCGCTTCCGTCACCGGATGCTCGACCTGCAGGCGCGTGTTCATCTCGATGAAATAGAACTCGCCATTCTCGTAGAGGAATTCGATGGTGCCGGCGCCGGAATAGCCGAGGTCGGCGATCGCCTTGGCGCAGATGCCGCCGATGCGGGCGCGCTCTTCGGCATTGAGGGCGGGAGAGGGCGCCTCTTCCCAGACCTTCTGGTGGCGGCGCTGCAAGGAACAGTCGCGCTCGCCGAAATGCACGCCGCGGCCAAAGCCGTCACCAAACACCTGGACTTCGATATGGCGCGGCTTTTCCAGGTATTTTTCGATGTAGACGGCATCGTCGCCGAAGGCCGCACCGGCTTCCGTGCTTGCCGTCTGCAGGGCGATCTCGAGATCAGCCTCGGTAAGGGCGACCTTCATGCCGCGCCCGCCACCGCCGGCCGATGCCTTGATGATCACGGGATAGCCGATCTCGGCGGCAATGCGTCTGGCTTCCTTCTGGTCGGTGACGGCGCCGTCCGAACCGGGCACAACCGGAATGCCGAGGCGCTTGGCGGTTCGCTTGGCCTCGATCTTGTCGCCCATGATGCGGATATGGTCGCCGGACGGACCGATGAAGGTGATGTTGTGCGCGGCCAGTATGTCGGCGAACTTGGCGTTCTCCGACAGGAAGCCGTAGCCCGGATGCACGGCGTCGGCGCCGGTGATTTCGCAGGCCGCAACGATCTGATGGATGTTGAGATAGCTGTCGCGCGATGGCGGCGGACCGATGCAGACGCTCTCGTCCGCGAGCCGCACATGCATGGCGTCGGCATCGGCGGTCGAATGCACCACCACCGTCTGGATGCCGAGTTCCTTGCAGGCGCGCAGCACCCGGAGGGCGATTTCGCCGCGATTGGCGATGAGGATCTTCTGAAACATCAGGCCCGCTCTACTCGATCACGACGAGCGGCATGCCATATTCGACCGGCTGCGAATCCTCGAAAAGGATCGCGGTCACCGTGCCGGCGCGTGGCGAGGGGATCTGGTTCATCGTCTTCATTGCTTCGATGATCAGCAGCGTCTGGCCTTCCTTGACCTTCTGGCCGACTTCGATGAATGCCTTGGCGTCCGGCGACGGCGCCAGGTAGGCCGTGCCGACCATCGGCGAGGTGACTGCGTTCTTGGAAATATCTGCCACAACGGGCAGAGCTGCGGAGGCAGCTTGCGCTGCTGCCGGCGCATAGGCCTGCTGCGGCGCCGCGATCGCATGAACGGCCGGCGCCTGCCTCGAGACGCGCACCTTCAGGTCGCCCAGTTCAACCTCGATCTCGGTGAGGTTGGTGTCGTTCAGTATGCCCGCCAGATCGCGGATCAGTTGCTGGTCAACACCGGTCTTCTTTATCGACATTTTCGAGCCTTCTGTTTGTTGGCCGGTCATAGGCGTGCAGCCAGCGCCTGTAGCGCCAACGTATAGCCGAGCGGCCCAAAGCCACAGATCATGCCGACGGCGACCGGCGCGACCATGGAGACGTGGCGGAATGGTTCCCGCGCATGGATGTTGGAAAGATGAACTTCGGCCACCGGCAGCGGTGCGACGGCGCGGATGGCGTCGTGGATGGCAATCGAGGTGTGGCTGTAGGCGCCCGGATTGATGACGATGCCGACAGCCTTGTCGCCGGCTTCCTGAATCCAGTCGACAAGGTCGCCCTCATGGTTCGACTGGCGGAAATCGATCTCGAACCCCAGCGCCGTGCCTGCCTGCTTGCAGTCGTCGGCGATCGCGGCAAGCGTCTTGCCGCCATAGATGCCCGGCTCACGCTTGCCGAGCGCGTTGAGATTGGGACCGTTCAGGACGAAAACCGTTTTCAAAAAAGCCGACCTTTCCCGGCGCCGTCATCAAGCCGGCGCGCTGGGCCCTCTATAATGGGCATAGCCGCCCGCGGAAAGAGCGCAAGTGCGTTCTTTCACTGTCCACAACAGGCGGAAATGTGCCCGTGAGAAATAGCTGGCGAGCAAGATCAGAGCGCGGCTTTCGCCGCCTCGATCTTTTCAGCCAGCACTTCCTGCCCGAGCGCCCCGAACACCACCTCGTTGCCGACGACATAGGACGGCGTTCCGGTGATCGCCAGCTTGTTGGCAAGATCGTAGGTCTTGGCGAGGGCCTCGTTGATTGTCGGGTCCTTCATCTTCTCGCGCAGCGCCGCTTCGTCGGCACCGAGCGATAGCGCGACCTTCATGGCCGCCGCCTCGGTGGCGCGCCCCTGGCCGCCGAGCAACGCATTGTGGAACTCGCCGTACTTTTCCGGGTGCATCAGGTGGAAGGCCATCGAGACCACGCTCGCCTTCTGCGAATCCGGTCCGAGGATGGGGAATTCCTTGAGCACGAAACGCAGGTCCGGATCGGTCTTGGTCAGCGCCTGCATGTCGTCGATGGCGCGTTTGCAGAAGCCGCAATTGTAGTCGTAGAACTCGACGATGGTGACCTTGCCGTTGGGATTGCCGACGACGCCGTCGAAGGCGGAGTTGAAGATCTGGTCCTTGGCATCCTTGATCACGCCGAGATGAGCGATGCGCTGCTCTTCCTTCTGCTTGGCCTCAAGCGCATCCTGGACCTCCAGGAGGACTTCCGGGTTTTTCAACAAATAGTCGCGGATGATGCCTTCGACCTCGGTGCGGTCGATCTTGGTATCGGCCGCCGCCGTCTCGACCGGCTGCGCGGTACCGGCCTTGGCGATCTGCGGGTTTCCGGCAACGAATCCGAAAGCCAGCATGGCCAGGGCGACCGCAACCCCCGTGGTGCCCAGCAGCAGTGCCTTTTTCATCGTTCCTGTTCCTTCTACCTGTTTTCCGGTCTGGCTATGTCGTGGCGCGCGACCGGAAGGTTCACTTGATCTTGGTTGACGGCCTGTAGTTTATGATATCCTGGGCGCGAAGCCAGCGCGGCTCGCCGCGTTTCATCTGCTGTTGCGCCCGCATGGCGAAAATCTTCGCATCCTTGTAGCTGCCGGAATAGAAATGGCTTTCGGCGGTGGCAAGTTCAGCGCCGGGTATGTCGCCCAACTCGCCATAGGCCTGTGCCAGATAGCGATATCCGGCTGAATTTTCCTTGTCGCGACCGAGGCCATTGTTGATCTGCACGACGGCTTTTTTGAGGGAGTCGGGCGTGCCGACGGCCATCAGCGCCTGACCCACGGACACCGGCAGCAGACCGGACCGAGCCGAATCGAGGCTGACCGCCTTGGCGTAAGCGTCCGCAGCTTCCTTTGGTTTGTTTGCTTTCATCAGGATGTCGCCGCGCAGTTCCTGGAAGTAGGCATTTTTCGGCTGCGCTTTGATCAGTGCATTGGTCTTGGCGAGAGCGGCGGCGATGTTGCCGAACAGGTAGGTCGACTGGGCGTCGCCGTACTGCGCGGCGAGGGTTCCTTGCATCTTTCGCATCAGCCGCGACGCGGCCGCCTGGCCTTCCATGTAGACGGCGATCTTCACCCGCATCATGTCATGGCGCTGCTGCAGCGCGGGCGGGTCCGGCCTATCGACATTGGGGTCCTGTTTCACCAGCACTTCGAGATTGGCGATTCGGTCCTGGGGCATCGGATGGCTGATCCGATACGGATCGACCTGGGCGCCCGAAAGCGAAAGTGCGGTCTGGAAGCGGCGGAATGTCTTCAGCATGCCCATGCCGGACTGGCCGGTGGCGTTGAGATAGGTGATCGCCGAGCGGTCGGCCGTCATCTCCTCGGTGCGCTGATAGGCCAGGATGCTGCGCTGTGCCATCTCGCCGCCGCCAGCGGCCACGCCCATGCCAGCGCCGGCGAGACCGCGGCTGCTGGTTGTGGCACCGGCGACAATGGCGCCGGCGCCAAGCAATGTCGCGATGACGGCCATCGTCTTGGCTCGTTCGAGCTGGTCGCGCAGCTTCTGCTGGTGGCCGCCGGCGATATGGCCGGCTTCGTGCGCGATGACGCCGATGATCTCGTTGGGCGTTTCAGCCGTCATCAGCGCGCCGGTGTTGATGAACAGCCGGCGCCCGGTGACGAAGGCGTTGAAACTCTGGTCGTTGACCAGCACGATGTCGATGCCGTCATTCGCCAGGCCGGCCGCCCTGAAGATCGGCCGCGCGTAATCGCGCACCAGCGCCTCGATCTCGGCGTCGCGCACCACCGGCACGTTCTGGGCGAAGGCACTGACCGAGCTCGCCATTGCAACGGCAACGCCAAGCGAAAGCGTTGCGAAGACGCGCGCTGCCTGGGCAATCGTCGATCTGGGTCGGCTCAACATGATGGCTCCACTGGTAGACGAGCGGGCGAAAGATGAAAAGTCGGCGCCGGAAACTTCCTCAACTTGTGATCCTCACATCAATCGGGCATTTGTGCGGCACATGCGCCAGTGCCTGGCGCCGTCAGTCATCGGGAATACTGGTTAAATGGTCGTTTCGCTCTCACGCCGTGGCAAAGTCGAGCCCTTCCATGCGATGGACATTCTGGCAGAGGCGAACCGGCTGAAGTCCCAGGGCGTGCCGGTTGTTTCGATGGCCGTCGGACAACCCTCCGATCCCGCACCGGTTCTGGTTCGCGCCGCAGCCGCCAAGGCGCTGCAGGATGGGCGCATCGGCTACACCGACGCGCTGGGACTGGCAGGTTTGCGCAAGGCGATCGCCGGACACTACGCCGATCACTACGGGCTTGATATCGAGCCCAGCCGGATCGCGGTGACCACTGGATCGTCGGCCGCCTTCAACCTTGCCTTCCTGGCGATGTTCGATGGGGGCGACCGGGTCGCCATCGCGGCACCCGGCTATCCTGCCTATCGCAACATCATGGCCGCACTCGGCATCGAGGTGGTCGAGATCGAGCTCGGCGACGCCGCCTACCTGCATGCCGGCCATCTCGAGACCGCGCATCGTGAAAAGCCGCTGAAAGGCGTTCTCTTCGCCAGCCCCGCCAATCCAACCGGCGCGGTCATACCGGCCGATGAACTGGCGGTTCTGGTGAGGACGGCGCAAGACCTCGGCATCGCCGTCATCTCCGACGAAATCTATCACCGGCTGGCCTATGCCGCCCCCGACACCACGGCGCTGGCCTATGGCGGCGACGTGACGGTGATCAACTCCTTCTCCAAATATTACTGCATGACGGGCTGGCGCATCGGCTGGATGGTGCTGCCGCAAGAACTGGTGCGGCCGGTCGAGCGCGTCGCCCAGAGCCTCTACATCTCGCCGCCGGAGCTGTCGCAGGTTGCCGCGATCGAAGCGTTCAGGGCGACCGAGGAACTGGAAGCGGTCAAGGGTCGCTATGCCTGGAATCGCGAACTCTTGATGAAACGCCTGCCGGAACTCGGCTTTCCGCTGGCGGCGCCCATGGACGGCGCCTTTTATGCCTTCTGTGACGTCACCCGGCATACCAACGACAGCATGGCCTTCGCGCGAAAGATGCTGGCCGAGGCGCATGTCGCGGCGACGCCCGGCCGCGACTTCGACACCCAGGCGGGGCACCGGACGATGCGGTTTTCCTATGCCGGCAGCCACGACGACATGGTCGAGGCAATGGCGCGCATCGAACGCTGGTTGAGGTAGCACCATGCCGGAACTCGAACAGCCCCTCAGACTTGATCAGGCCTCCAAACTTGATCAGGCCCCCAAACTTGACCAGGCCTTGGCCGAAGTCGCCGCCGAAATGGCCGATCGCACCGATCGTGGTGATGTCGCTTCCTACATTCCGCAGTTGGGCAAGGTCGATCCGAAGAAATTCGGCATCGCAGCGGTCACTAATGACGGCCGCGTGCTGACGGCCGGGGACGCCGACCAGGCCTTTTCCATCCAGAGCATCTCGAAAGTGTTCACCCTGACATTGGCGCTCGGCAATGTCGGCGACGCGCTGTGGCAGCGGGTCGGCCGCGAACCGTCAGGCAATCCGTTCAACTCGATCGTGCAGCTCGAGCATGAGAACGGCATTCCGCGCAATCCGTTCATCAATGCCGGCGCCATCGTCATTTCCGACATCCTGCTTGCCGGCCACCAGCCGCGCGAGGCGATCGGCGAGATCCTGCGCTTCATCCAGTTCCTGGCCGACGACGAGACTGTTATCATCGACCGCGAGGTCGCAGCATCCGAACGGGCCACCGGCTACCGCAACTTCGCACTCGCCAACTATATGAAATCCTTCGGCAATCTCCACCACGCGCCGGAACTGGCGCTGGGCGTCTACTTCCACCACTGCGCCATCGCCATGAGCTGCCGGCAGCTGGCGCTCGCAGGCCGTTTCCTCGCCAATGGCGGCAAGAACCCTGCGACCGGGCATTCCGTGGTATCGGCCGAGCGGGCACGCCGCATCGGCGCCATGATGCTGACCTGTGGCCATTATGACGGCTCAGGCGATTTCGCTTTCCGCGTCGGCATCCCCGGCAAGAGCGGCGTCGGCGGCGGCATATTGGGCATCGTGCCGGGCGTGGCGTCGCTTGCCGTCTGGTCGCCGGGCCTCAATGCCAACGGCAATTCCAAGCTGGGGTCGATCGCGCTGGAAAAGCTGGCCAGGATGATGAACTGGTCGATCTTCGCGCCGTGATGCATGTCGCCCAAAAGTGCGCAGCGGTTTTGGGACAACGACATGCTTGGAATCAAAGACGCGTTTTAGCCTTTCGCGATCCGGCATAACGCCAGATAAGAAAATCCCGCACCGTCTTCGAGACGGCGCGGGATTTTTTTGTCAGAGAACTAGCTCAAATGGCTGAAAGGCTTAGAAAAAGCCCTTCCGCTGCCACCATCCGCCGCGTTTCGGCTTGTCCTCGGTCTTGTCCTCAGCCTTGGCCGCGGGTTCTTCCGCTACGGTCGAAGACACCACGGGCTCGACCGGCGCATTCACCGCCGCCGGCTTGCGCCGCGACGGGCGGGCCTTCGGCGCCTTCTCGACAGCCGCTGCCTCGTCGGACGCCGTGGCCGGCGTCTCGACCGGTGCTTCCGCCTCGGCAGCCGGCTCTTCGGCGACGATTTCGGCCGCGGCCTTCTTCGGCTTGGCGGCACGACGTGGCTTCTTCGGCTTCTCCGTGCTCGGCGCGTCGTCATTGGCCGGAGCAAGCGCCACCGGCTCTTCGGCCGGTGCAGCTATCACCGGCCCGCTGGCCTCGATTGCGGAGACTTCAACTTCGGACGCGTCGGCTGCTTCGCCAGCACTTGCCTCGGCCTCGCCTTCACCGTCTTCGCGGCGGTTGCGCTTGCCGCCGCGCTTGCCGCGCCGGCGCTTTTTGCCTTGGCCTTCGTCCGAAGCCTCAACTGTCTCGGACGTTTCGGCAACACCAACAGGGGCGTTGTCGTCCGTTTCCGTGTCGCCGTCGCTGGCGGCCGAGTCTGGGTCCGAAAACTCGCCGGCCGGAGCCGAGACGGAAGCACCGTCCGCAGGGGCGCCATGTTCGCGATCGCGATCCTTGCCGCCGCGCCGACGCCGACGCTTGCGGCGCTTGCGGTCGCGGCCTTCGCCTTCTTCGCCACCGGCGGCGGCAGGTCGGGGTTGTTGCTGCGGCTGCTGGCGTGGCTGTTCGGTCTGGACCGGCGCCTCGTCGTCTTCCTCGACGACGACAATCTCGTCCTCGGGCTCTTCCGGCTCGACATAGGCTGGGAAGCTGCGCGCCTCGACAAAGCCTTCCGGCTTTTCAGCCAGCGCGCCGCGGAAGATCGCATAGTGCTGCGCACCGACCGAATCGTCGGCCTCGACGGTGATCGTCAGCCCGAAGCGGCTTTCGAGTTCGACCAGCGTGCCGCGCTTGTGGTTGAGCACGTAGAGTGCGGTCGCCGCCGGCGTCCGTACCGTGATGTGGCTGCGCGAATCCTTGAGCAGGAATTCCTCGATCGCCCGCACCACCATCAGCGCGACCGACGAATCGGACCGCACATGGCCCGTGCCGCCGCAATGCGGGCAGGGCTTCATGGTCGATTCCAGCACGCTGGCGCGGATGCGCTGGCGTGACATCTCCATCAGGCCGAAATGCGAGATACGGCCGACCTGAATGCGCGCGCGATCGTTCTTGAGGTGATCCTTCAGCCGCTTCTCGACAGAGCGGTTGTTGCGATTCTCCTCCATGTCGATGAAGTCGATGACGATCAGGCCGGCGAGATCGCGCAGCCTGAGCTGACGCGCGACTTCCTCGGCCGCTTCCAGATTGGTGTGGAGCGCGGTGTCCTCGATCGAGTGCTCCTTGGTGGAGCGGCCCGAATTGACATCGATGGCAACCAGCGCCTCGGTCTGGTTGATGATGATGTAGCCGCCGCTCTTCAGCGTCACCTGCGGCTGCAGCATGCGGTCTAACTGTGCCTCGATGCCGTTGCGCACAAAGATCGGCGTCGTGTCGCGGAACGGCTGAACCACCTTGGCGTGGCTCGGCATCAGCATGCGCATGAAGTCCTTGGCCTCGCGATAGCCTTCCTCGCCGGAGACAAGAATCTCGTCGATATCCTTGTTGTAGAGGTCGCGCACCGAGCGCTTGATCAGGCTGCCTTCCTCGTAGACCAGGGCAGGGGCCGTGGACTGCAAGGTGAGATTGCGGACATTTTCCCAAAGCCGCATCAGATATTCGTAATCGCGCTTGATTTCCGCCTTGGTGCGGCTCTCGCCGGCGGTGCGCAGGATCACGCCCATGCCCTGCGGCACTTCGAGATCGGCAACGACCTCCTTCAGGCGCTTGCGGTCGACCGCGCTGGTGATCTTGCGCGAAATGCCGCCGCCACGCGCCGTGTTCGGCATCAGAACCGAATAACGGCCGGCCAGCGACAGGTAGGTGGTCAGTGCCGCACCCTTGTTGCCGCGCTCTTCCTTGACGACCTGCACCAAGAGGATCTGCCGGCGCTTGATCACTTCCTGGATCTTGTACTGGCGGCGCACCGGCTTGCGGCGGTTGCGCACTTCTTCCAGCGCGTCCTCGGCGCCGACCGATTCGACCTCGTGATCGTCCGGATGCGAGGACTGCACTTCTTCCAGCATGCCGCGATCATTGTCGCCGGAGGTCGCTTCGCTGCCTTGTTCGGCCTGCGGAACGGCTTCGGAAATCACATCGGCCTCGACCGAGGCGGCGATCGACGTCGGGCCGCCTTCGCGGGTTTCGCCTTCATCCTGCTCGGCGGAATCCTCGCCATGTTCGGACGCATCGGCTTGTTCGGACGTATCGGCCGCATGTTCGATGATCTCGGACGTGTGCGAGATCTCTTCGAAACCAGCGTCGGTGCCTTCTTCCGCCTCGTCGGCAGCGTCGTTTGCCTCGCCGGAATCGGCTGCATCGCGCTTGTGCTCACCCCGGTCACGGGGCTTTCCGCCGCGCCGGCGGCCGCGCCGTCCGCGATCGCGGCTCTGACGGTCATCGCCGTCGCCGTCCTCGTTCTCCTCGTCCTCGGCCTCCTGCGCTTCCGCGCGCAGCAGTGCCTGACGATCGGCGACCGGAATCTGGTAGTAATCGGGGTGAATTTCACTGAAGGCGAGAAAACCGTGACGGTTGCCGCCATATTCGACAAAGGCTGCCTGAAGGGAGGGCTCTACGCGCGTTACGCGGGCTAGGTAGATGTTTCCTTTGAGCTGCTTCTTGTCCTGGGATTCAAAGTCGAATTCTTCAATACGGTTACCGCGTACGACGACAACGCGTGTTTCCTCCGGGTGGGAGGCGTCTATCAGCATTTTGTTGGGCATTATTTCGTTTCCCCCCGGCAGCCGTCAGCCGCAGCTTGCGAGGCAAAGCCTGCTGCTGCGTGTCTGGAATGTGGGTGCCGGATATTTGAACGTCCGTCGGCCGCCGCTTGAGCGCCATGGCGGTGCCGCCCGCAGCCATAATGGCGCGGTTTGATGCGGACCTTTCCATGATTGCGCTTGAAGCCATCGTCACCAACAGAACCTTTTGAACCAAAGCCCGGATGAACCGGACCAGCTTGTTTGCTCATACAGAGCCGGCGCGGGAACAAACCCGGCCGTTTTCCTCACGCAGGCGATTCCCCCGCCACGGGAGCACGCCTGCGAAATTCGTCGCGATCACCTGAACCCTTTTCGCGTGAAGCGAAAGGAGCCGCCTTTACATCTGACCCTGTAGCAAGAAGCTGCGGAGGAGGGCGGTTCCAGGATTGCAGTGATCCACCATCGCTTTTATGATTTGGCGGGATGGAAGGCAACCCCGATTTCCGATGCCGGCAAAAAGCCGTTCCGTAGCGTAAGCCAGGCTTGCGGCCCTTGCATGAAAAGGCTTGGTTAACCTTCTCTGGATACCAATCGTTAATCGAGTTCGCGGCCTGACCGGCATATGGACGAAATGACCGGGCGCCGGGCGCCAAACCGGGAGCGACTGGAAGAGAGATGGGATTGGCGGACTTCACAGACAAGGGATGTCGTGTCGGCGGCCGGATCCTGGCCGCTTTCTGCCTCTTGCTGCTACTGGCGGTCTCATCTGCCCTGTCCTCAAATGCCAATGCCGCCGACGCTCCGCTCGTGGCAAAAGGTTACAAGATGGCCGGCGATGCCACCAAGATGCGCATCGTCATGGACTTCGATCGCGAACCCGATATCAAATGGTTCCTGCTGCGCGGTCCCAACCGTCTTGTCATCGATCTCGCGAATACGAGATTCGCTGTTGATGCCAAGGATTTGAAGGCGCGGGGCCTGGTCAAGGGCGTGCGTCTGGGCGCCCTTGGCGAGCGTGTTTCGCGGCTGATCCTCACCGGCAAGGGACCGTTCGCCGTCGACAAGCTCGATGTGCTCAAGAACGAGGACGGCACCGGCTACCGCCTTGCCATCGACATGTCGGCGGCATCCGAGCGCGAGTTCGACCTGGCGCTGGCCAATCAGGCGCTGACCACCGGATCGACCGTTTCGACCGACAAGGGAGGGCGGGTCGGCACCGGGCCGGTCTCCAATCCAGGCCATCGGTTCACCGTCGTCATCGATCCCGGCCATGGTGGCATCGACGGCGGTGCCGAGGGCCTGAACGGCACCATCGAGAAGAATGTCACGCTGGCCTTCGCCACGGAGCTGCGGGACAAACTCGCAGCCGTCGGCAATTATGATGTGTTCATGACGCGCGACACAGACGAATTCCTGCGTCTGGACGATCGCGTGCGCATTGCCCGTCAGCATGAGGCCGACCTGCTTATTTCGATCCATGCCGACACGATCAGCGTCAAAGGCATTCGCGGCGCCACCGTCTACACCGTCTCCGACAAGGCTTCGGATCCCGAGGCGCAGGCGCTTGCCGACCGAGAAAACCTCTCCGACCAGTTCGCCGGCATGGAAATCAAGAACGACAACAAGGAAGTCACCGACATCCTGATCGACCTGATCCGCCGCGAAACGCACAATTTCTCGATGAGTTTCGCCCACACGCTGGTCGGCCAGTTGTCGACCAGCGTCGGCCTGATCAACAATCCCCAGCGTTCGGCGGGCTTCAAGGTGCTCAAGGCACCCGACGTGCCGTCAGTGCTGGTCGAACTCGGTTATCTCTCGAACGCCAAGGACGAGGCGCAGTTGCTCAACGCCGACTGGCGCGGCAAGGCGGCCCAGAGCATAACCAACGCCGTCGCGCTGTTCGCGTCGGCCAAGGCCGGACCGGGAACCGGAGGTTGACATGACCGGCGGCGCCTGCAACCAGAGGCGGCGTTGCGCGACGACAACACCCAATGCTTTTATTTCCGGCTCGCGACCGCGAAATCAGGCATTGCCGTATTTTGTCCACATGGCGGCGACAAGGGTTTTCGATTACGGGTTGGGACCGGCTCGAAAGCTTGCGCGAAAGGCGGCTTCGTTTAGGAAATTCCCGAACCAAGGACTGGAGCGGGTATGATTCGTCTCATTGGCTATTTTTTCGGCATCGGCACGACGCTGGCCCTTCTGGTCGCGGCGGGCGTTGCCATCTATATCGGCCATTTGTCGAAGGATCTGCCCGATTACGAGGTGCTGGCCAAATACGAGCCGCCGGTGACCACCCGCATCCACGCGTCTGACGGCGCGCTGATGGCCGAATATGCGCGCGAACGGCGCCTGTATTTGCCGATCCAGGCCATACCGGACCGCGTCAAGGCGGCCTTCCTGTCGGCCGAAGACAAGAATTTCTACAACCACCCAGGCATCGATGTGACCGGCCTTGGCCGAGCCATCATCGTCAACCTGCAGAATCTCGGCTCGGGCCGGCGTCAGGTCGGTGCCTCGACGATCACCCAGCAGGTGGCGAAGAACTTCCTGTTGTCCTCGGACCAGACCTACGAGCGCAAGATCAAGGAGATGATCCTCGCCTTCCGCATCGAGCAGGCCTATCCCAAGGATCGCATCCTCGAGCTCTACCTCAACGAAATCTTCTTCGGCTTCGGCGCCTATGGCGTCGCCGGTGCGGCGCTGACCTATTTCGACAAGTCGGTCAACGAACTGTCCGTGGCCGAGGCCGCCTACCTGGCCTCGCTGCCCAAGGGGCCGAACAACTACCACCCTTTCAAGCATGCCGATCGCGCGATCGAGCGCCGCAACTGGGTCATCGACCAGATGGTCGAGAACGGCTACGTCACGCGTGAGGAAGGCAACAAGGCCAAGGCCGAGCCGCTGGGCGTGACGCCGCGCCGTAGCGGCACCTATCTGTTCGCCGGCGAGTACTTCACCGAAGAGGTGCGCCGCCAGATCATCGCCCGCTACGGCGAGAACGCGCTCTACGAAGGCGGTCTCTCCGTCCGCACCACGCTCGATCCGAAGATCCAGCTCATTGCCCGCAAATCGATGCAGAACGGGTTGATGAAATACGACACGCTGCGCGGCTATCGCGGGCCGGTGACATCGATCGACGTGTCGGGCGACTGGGGCGTGCCGCTTGGCGCCGTCAAGGGGCTGGAGGATGTTCCCGAATGGTCGCTCGCCGTCGTGCTCGACAGTTCGGCGACCGGGCTGTCGATCGGCTTGCAGCCGGCACGGCAGGCGTCGGGCGAGATCGTCAAGGAACGCGTCGAAGGCACCATCAGCAAGGAGGACATGGGTTTCGCCATGCGCCATGTGGTTGCCGGCAAGACCGTCAAGGCCAAGTCGCCGGCGGAGGTGCTGAAGCCGGGCGACGTCATCTTCGTGCAGAAAAACGATGGTGCCGATGGCGCCTACAGCCTGCGCCAGGTGCCCGAAGTGGAAGGCGGCCTCATCGCCATGGACCCGCACACCGGCCGTGTGCTGGCCATGGTCGGCGGCTTCTCCTACGCGCAGTCCGAATTCAACCGCGCCACGCAAGCCATGCGCCAGCCGGGCTCCTCGTTCAAGCCGATCGTCTATTCGGCCGCACTCGACAATGGCTATACGCCGGCGTCGGTGATCATGGACGGGCCGATCACGATCCAGAGCGGTAACACGAGCTGGACGCCGAAGAATTACGACGGCACCGTCGCCGGTCCGGCGACCCTGCGCTCCGGCATCGAGAAGTCGCGCAACCTGATGACGGTGCGGCTTGCCAATGACATGGGCATGAAGCTGGTCGTCGAATATGCCGAGCGCTTCGGTGTCTACGACCATCTGGCACCCTATCTGCCGATGGCGCTGGGTTCCGGCGAAACCACCGTGATGCGCATGGTGTCGGCCTATTCAATCATGGCCAATGGCGGCAAGTCGATCAAACCGTCGCTCATCGACCGCATCCAGGACCGCTACGGCAAGACGGTGTTCAAGCAGGACGAACGTGGCTGCCAGGGCTGCAATGCGCCCGAATGGCAGAACCAGCCGGAGCCGGAACTCGTCGACAATTCCGAGCAGGTGCTCGATCCGATGACGGCCTACCAGATCACCTCGATGATGGAAGGTGTCGTGCAACGCGGCACCGGCGCCACCATCAATGAACTCGGCCGTCACATCGCCGGCAAGACCGGAACGACCAACGACGAAAAGGACGCCTGGTTCATCGGTTACACGCCCAACCTCGTCGTCGGCCTCTACATGGGCTACGACACGCCGCGCGGCCTCGGCCATGGCGCCACCGGTGGTGGTCTCGCGGCCCCGATCTTCAAGGACTTCATGCGGGTGGCGCTGGACGGCACGCCCAATGTCGACTTCAAGGTGCCCGAAGGCATGAATCTTGTCGCCATCAACCGCAAGACCGGCATGCGTGCCGCATCGGGTGATCCCGGCACCATCATCGAAGCCTTCAAGCCGGGTACCGGTCCCGCCGACAGCTATTGGGTCATCGGCATGGGCGCCGACGGCTCCAATGCCACGGGGGGCGCGTTGTCGCCGCAGGCCAACCAGGCCATTCAGTCCGGCGGCGGCGGCCTCTACTGATGATTTTCATGAGCGGATGGGCTGGCCTTGGCGCCAGCCCATTTTGCTTTACAGCCGGCGGCGGCCTGCCTATGTATCGCGCCAACCGACTTCAGCAAACAGGACAGAACAGCCAGCCATGCGCGCGGAAACGCAGAATATTGTCGACGAGATCAGGCAGGCGATAACCCTGCTGAGGAGGCATCTTTGACTGGGATCAGGCCATAAAGCGGCTTGAATACCTCAATGTGCGCGCCGAGGACGCCAGCCTCTGGAACGAGCCGCTGGAAGCGCAGAAGCTGATGCGCGAGCGCCAGGGCCTCGAAGAGGGCATCGCCTCCGTGAAAGGTCTGACGCAGGCGCTGGAAGACAATATCGGCCTGATCGAGCTCGGCGAGGAAGAGGGCGACGAGGGCGTGATCGCCGAGGCGGAAGCCGCGATCCGCTCGATGCAAGGCGAAGCGAAGGCCCGCCAGGTCGAGACGTTGCTGTCGGGTGAAGCAGACTCCAACGACACCTATCTCGAAATCCATGCCGGCGCCGGCGGTACCGAAAGCCAGGACTGGGCCTCGATGCTGCTGCGCATGTACACGCGCTGGGCCGAGCGCCGTCGCTTCAAGGTCGAAGTGCTGGAAATGCATGACGGCGAAGAGGCCGGCATCAAGTCCGCAACGTTGATGATCAAAGGCCACAATGCCTATGGCTGGATGAAGACGGAATCGGGCGTTCATCGCCTGGTGCGTATCTCGCCCTATGACAGCAATGCGCGCCGGCATACGTCCTTCGCCAGCGTCTGGGTCTATCCGGTCATCGACGACACAATCGAGATCGACGTCTCCGAATCCGATGTCCGCATCGACACTTATCGCTCGTCAGGCTCGGGCGGCCAGCACGTCAACACCACCGATTCGGCGGTGCGCATCACGCATCTGGCCACCGGCATCGCGGTCGCATGCCAGGCTGAACGTTCGCAGCACAAGAACAAGGCCAAGGCCTGGGAGATGCTGCGCTCGCGCCTTTACGAGGAAGAGCTGAAAAAGCGCGAGGCGGTTGCAAACGCCACCGAAGCGTCGAAAAGCGATATAGGCTGGGGTCACCAGATCCGCTCCTATGTGCTGCAGCCCTACCAGTTGGTGAAGGATCTCCGCACCGGCGTCGAGAGCACCAGCCCGTCGAGCGTGCTCGATGGCGACCTCGACGATTTCATGGAAGCCTCGTTGTCGCAGCGCATCGAGGGCGGCGCGGGCGAAGCCGTAGCAGACCTGGATTAGGATATGTCCATGTTCAGGTGAGGTTAGCTGACCTCAATCTGAACATACCCCTGCGCACCACCGCGACGGAGGAGTGTGTTGCCGAGCAAGCTCACCGGAAAGTGCTTCTGCGGTGCGGTTCACTACGAGGTCACTGACGAATTCATCTATGCCGCGAATTGTCATTGTTCGGACTGCCGGCGCACCACCGGTTCGGCCTTCAAGCCTTTCGCCGGTATCGAGCGTGAAAAGCTTGTCCTCACCGAAGGCGAGGACAAGCTCCTGATCTTCGGCGACGAAAGCGGCCATAACGCGCATTGTGCCGGTGCGGCTCCTTGCTTTATTCGCTCGTGCGCGAGGGGGCCTATGTCCATGTCGCCATGGGAACCCTCGTCGACGACCCATCCATCCGCCCGACCGCGCACATCTTCGTCGGTTCGAAGGCCGGCTGGTTCACCATCACCGATGACCTGCCGCAGTATCAAGAGCACGTGATTGCCGGCTCTGACCAGCAGTAGGCTGGAACCACAGCGGGCCTATTCCGTTTATCCGACGCCCGTTTGCCGGGAATTGACCTTGGCCTCATCTCGTCGGCGGTAGCGGATACCTGACGTCCATAGAACGATGTCGGGAATGCATCGTCTTGCGCCGACCAAGGAATCAGCCCAGCATCCAAGGGCTGGGAGAGAAAAAGCATTTATGGCCGGACGCGGCATATCTGCGACCCGACGATCCGGCCACTGGGAAGATACGTTCCGGGAACGGGCAAGCGAAACGCTTGAGCTCGTTTGAAAGGAACGCGTCATGTCTGCTGCCACACTCAGATCGGCCAATGCCGTTCAACCGGCTGGCCGACTTTTGTTTTCCCTGTTTGCGATTGGCGCGATGGCAATGCTGACGGCACCTGCCTTCGCGCATGACGCCACGCCCACGGCGGCAAAGCCACAGGGCTGGAGTTATCCGTTCGCATGCTGCGCCAACTATGATTGTCGCACGACCCATACAGGCGAAGTGCTGGAGAAACCCGAGGGCTATGTCATCGCCGGAACGGGTGAGATCGTTCCAATGACCGACAAGCGTGTCAAGGACAGCCCGGACGGCGAATTCCATTGGTGCGCGCACCAAGCGGGCCTCGACGCCGGCAAGACAATCTGCCTGTTCGTGCCGCCGCGCTCCTATTGACGACAGGACGGCGGTCGGACGTCCGCGGTCGCGTGTGACCGGGGCCGCAGGCCGGGTTTGCGCGGTTCGGGTACCTGCTGACAGACAGTTGTCAGGAGCACCTCTTTATGGTGCCTTTGCCGCATAGGGTGGCGGGCGACAGGAGGGGTTCGTTGATGACCATCAAGGCAAGCTGTCATTGCAAGGCGACGACATTCGAGGTTTCGCAGGCACCGCAGACGGTGACGCAATGCACTTGTTCTTTCTGCTCGAAGCGCGGCTCGCTCTGGGCCTACTACGTGCCTTCGCAATTCAAGCTCACCAGCCCGATGGAGAACGTCTCTTTCTACCGCTGGGGATCGAAAACCGTAAAGCACGGTTTTTGCGCCACCTGCGGCTGCGGCACCTTTACCGAAACGCCGGACTGGTCGACCGGCGAGCCGGATTTCGACAATCCCAAGATCAGCGTCAACTCGCGGCTGTTCGACGATTTCGATCTCGACAAGGTCGAAGTTGTTGTCATCGACGGCAAGAACCTCTGGTAACCTGATCCAAACGATTGCGGCCCGGCGATGCGGCGCTATCACTGTGTATCGGTCCCTCGGGAAAAGCCGTAGCGGCGCTTTGCCGTTCCGCTTTTCGCCGCAATTCGTGGTACAAGTCGCGGGAAGGGCTGATTTGGCGCCACCGCAAGGCGTGACTTGGAGAGGGACCATCCTATGAAAAAGACTGTGCTCGTCGTCGTGGCGACGGCTGTGCTCGTGAGCGCCTGCACCACCACCGATCCGTATACGGGCGACCAGAAGATTTCCAACACGGCGGCCGGCGCCGGCCTTGGCGCCCTGGCGGGCGCCAGCCTTGGCCTGCTTGCCGGCGGCAATGACCGCCGCAACGCACTGATCGGCGCCGGCATCGGCGCGCTGGCCGGCGGCGCCATCGGCGCCACCATGGACCAGAACGAGGCCGAACTGCGCCGGCAGCTCGAGGGCACCGGTGTCAGCGTCACCCGCAGCGGCGACCAGATCATTCTCAACATGCCGTCCGACATCACCTTCAACTCGGATCAGGATGCGGTGAAGCCCGGCTTCTACCAGGTCCTGAACTCTGTCGCGCTGGTGCTGAAGAAGTTCAAGCAGACCACGGTCGACGTGTTCGGCCACACCGATTCGACCGGTGGCGACCAGCACAATTTCGATCTGTCGCAGCGTCGTGCTTTGGCGGTCGCGAACTATCTGTCCGGTCAGGGCGTGGATCAGCGGCGCTTCGCAGTCACCGGCTTCGGCAAGACACGCCCGGTCGCGTCCAATGCCACGGCCGAAGGCCGCGCCCAGAACCGCCGCGTCGAGATCCAGCTGTCGCCGCTCACCTGATTTGCACGGCAAACCAATGCGAAACGGCTCCCATGAGGGGCCGTTTTTGTTTGCGCGGATATTGGCGTTGTTGGATTAGCTATTGCTAAAATATAGCTTTCCCGCAGCTATGGAAAGGAATAGCATCATCGCTGTTCCTGAGGGGATGAGGCGGTGTCATTGGCCGCGCAATCAGCATTTTTCCGCCTCGGTCTTGCACGGCCAGATCAGAAATCTGGGAGGAATGCATGACAAGAACAGCCAGCCTTGGGCGCTGCGGTGTCCTCGTTTTGACAGGTTTGGTGGGCGCGTGGCTGAACGTTGCTTCGGCTCGGGCCGAGAACGCCAACAAGGCCGACATCGAAGCCTTGAAAAAATCGCTCGCCAAATATGAGGATTACACCGTCGCCGTCCGCGACCTCTATCTGTCGACGGTCGGCTGCGTCTACTACAGCGGAGAAAAGATAGCGGGTGCGATGGACTACCCGAAGGGCGCCATGGGTATCCACTTCGTCAATGTCCCGAGTGTCGGCCAGAAGCTCGACCCGATGCACCCCAATGTGCTGATCTACGAACCGACCAAGAAGGGCTTGCGGCTGGTGGGCGTGGAATGGCTGGTGCCTCTGACGCCGGACATCAAGGAACCCCCGAAGCTGTTTGGCCAGACCTTCATGGGGCCGATGGAGGGGCACTACCCTCTCATCCCGAAGGAGTTCGTCCACTACGACCTGCATGCCTGGCTCGGGGACAATCCGAACGGCATGTTCAGTCCGACGAATCCGAACGTGAAATGCAACAAGGCCGAGTTTCCGATGCTGGAAAAGCCGACCAAGATGATGCCTGGGCCGATGTAACGGGCGAGCCAGGCAGGAAGCTTTGCCGAGAAGGCAAGCCGGATGGCTGGCTTGCCTTCGAAGCGGTCGGGAATCAGACCTTGGCGACGATCCGCATGAAGGCCGGCATGTCATCGCCGAAGCCGACGGTGGAATCGTTGTCTTCCTGGTGTCGTTGGCGGGCAGGGCGGCTGTTGTCGCGCTGCGGCCTCGTGTCGCCGCGTTCCGGTGCGCGCTGTTCATTGCGATCGGATGATTTGCGCTCGGTGTTTTCCGAACGGATCGCTTCCTTGCGCGAGCGCCGTTCGCCGACGTCGGCGGCTGCGGCCACCGGCTGATCCTCGCGGGCTGTTTCCGGTGCCGTGTCTTCGCTGCGCTTGGCGTGGTGTTCGCGCGGTTTGCGCTCGCCGCCCTTTTCCCTGCCGCGATCGTCGTCCTTGCGGCCGGCGCGGCGCGGTGCGCCCTTGCCACGGCGCGGAGCATCGTCCTCGCCGCCTTCGCTGGCAACCACCGTTGACAAGTCGCCGTCATGCCATTCGATCTTGTTGCCGATCAGCCGCTCGATGGCGTCGATGTATTTGGTGTCCGACTTGGTCGCGATGGTGAAGGATTTTCCGGAGCGTCCGGCGCGGCCGGTACGGCCGATACGGTGGACATAGTCCTCGGCGTGGATCGGCACGTCATAGTTGAAGACGTGGCTGACATCGGGGATGTCCAAGCCGCGCGCGGCGACGTCGGAAGCGACGAGGTAGCGCAGCTTGCCGTCGCGGAAATTGGCCAGCATCTGCATGCGCGCGCGCTGGTCCATGTCACCATGCAGCGCACCGGCGTCGAAATCATATTTCAGCAGCGAGCGAAACAGCTCCGCCACTTCAACCTTGCGGTTGCAGAAGATGATGGCGTTCTTCAGCTCCGCGTCTTCGGCCTTGATCAGATTGCGCAGCGTCTCGCGCTTGTCCCACGGCTTGGAGCCGGATTTGACCAGCCGCTGGATGATGTTGGTGGCGGCGGATGCTGCCTTCGAGACCTCGACGCGCACCGGCGCGTGCAGGAATTTCTCGGTCAGCTTGGTGATTTCCGGCGGCATCGTCGCCGAGAAGAACAGCGTCTGCCTGGTGAACGGAATCATTTCGCAGATGCGCTCGATATCGGGGATGAAGCCCATGTCGAGCATGCGGTCCGCTTCGTCGATGACGAGGATCTCGACGCCGTTGAGCAACAGCTTGCCGCGCTCGCGGTGATCGAGCAGGCGGCCGGGCGTCGCGATCAGCACGTCGACGCCGCGCTCCAGCTTCTTGTTCTGTTCGTCGAATGAGACACCGCCGATCAAGAGCGCGATGTTGAGCTTGTGGTTCTTGCCGTAGCGGATGAAATTCTCTTCGACCTGCGCGGCGAGCTCGCGCGTCGGCTCCAGGATCAGCGTGCGCGGCATACGGGCGCGGGCCCTGCCGTTTTCGAGGCGGGTCAGCATCGGCAGCACGAAGGAAGCCGTCTTGCCAGTGCCGGTCTGGGCGATGCCCAGAATATCCTTGCCGAGCAAGGCGTGCGGGATCGCACCAGCCTGGATCGGCGTCGGCTGGGTATAGCCGGCGTCGGTGACTGCGGAAAGGACCTTCGGCGACAGGCCGAGGTCTGCGAAGGTCAACGCTTCTTGAGCGGTCGTGGTGTCTGAGGACAAGTGTTGTCGTCTTTGGCTGGTTCGGGGAAGCGCAACGGCGTCTAATGGCGTCTGTCGCGGCAAGCGCCACGCGCCTGCAAGATTGGTATTGCAATTAGGAGCAAGCCCTCGATTTGTCAACAGAAACGGGCAGCAATGGCACGATTGTGAAGTTGTAACCTTAATCGGGATGCTTAATCGACCTGTCGGTCGCAGCGCCGGCTCAATAGCGGAACTGTTCGGCGAGAATACGCTCGTTCCAGGAATGATTGGGATCGAACAGCAACGTTGCTGTCGCCGTGGGTGATTCTCGCACCGTTACCGAGGTCACGGCCTTGACCTCGGTATGGTCAGCGGCGGCGTTCACCGGCCGCTTTTCCGGCTCGCGGATGTCGAAGCGCACGGTGGCCTTGTTGGAGAGCAGCGCGCCGCGCCATCGGCGCGGGCGAAACGGGCTGACTGGGGTCAGCGCCAGCAGCGGCGCGTCGAGCGGCAGGATCGGTCCGTGCGCCGAAAGATTGTAGGCGGTGGACCCGGCCGGGGTTGCGATCATGACGCCGTCGCAGTTCAGTTCCTCAAGCCGGACCTGTTCGTCGACGGTGATGCGGATCTTGGCCGTCTGGTACGATTGACGCCACAGCGCCACTTCGTTGATCGCCAGTGCCGAAATCGTTTCGCCTTCCGAGGTCACGGCCAGCATCTCCAACGGGCGGATCGTTTCGGCGACAGCGGCTTCGAGACGCTCCGTCAGGCCACCGGAACGATACTCGTTCATCAGGAAGCCGATGGTGCCACGGTTCATGCCGTAGACCTTCTTGCCGGTCCCCATCGTGTCGCGCAGGGTCTGCAGCAGGAAGCCGTCACCCCCAAGGGCAACGACGATCCCGGCCTCCTCGACGGAAGACTGGCCATAGCGCGCCGACAGGCTTTCCAGCGCCGTCTTGGCGTCAGCGGTGTCGGACGAGACGAAGGCGATGCGGCTGGCGGCTTTGCTCATGGCTCCCCGATAACGACCGATTGGCAGCGGCAGGGCCGCGCCAGCGCCGGGGTAGCATGGGCGGGGTACGTCTGCAAAGGGAGCTGTCATCCCGGATGGCAACTCCATGCCGGATGGTGGCGGCCATGCCGGTCGGCGGATGCGGGCTTGCCGTTCGCGTATCATGTCAAAGGCTACGCGAATGTGATGGTTAAGATCGGTCTTAAAGTCTCGTAAAGCCGGATCGGTCATGTTAGCCGGCAGTGGATGGGTGGCGTGGGGGCTAGCCAGTCGAGGCCGACATATTGCCGGTAACACGCCTGATCATCGTCTTTCTGATGCTGGGAAGCTTCGCGCTGCTCTTTGCCGAACTGGTGCGCCAGTCCGAAGAAACGAGCTTCCGGCCGCAGCCCACGGCGTCGCGCTGTGGTGACGCAGCCGGAGCGCCATGTCCGCAAAGGGCGCTGTAGCGCTGTAACCTGATCATCTTCGCGATGACGGGCAGCATCGGCGGCCGCTTCGATGCGCGACATCGCGCGGCGGTTTCTCTCCTTAAAAAGCAGTGGCCGGTCGGTCACCGCGAATTGCGGCCGCGAGCATTTCGGCCTCAACGGCCTGACGCGTCCGGCATCGCGGCTAAACCTCTTTCCTGGCTGCTCACTGAGTCACCACCGCATCGGGCGCATCAATCGGCGAGCCATGGCCGTATCCGCGGAAAGATATTGACTGTATGTTTAGTCATAGTTACTCCTGAGGTCGAGAATTGAGTTGGACAGCCGGCGCCAGCCGGTGAATGGCCACAATGAAGAGGGGAATATCTCGACCGCGATGCGGCTTGCCGTTGCTGGCGCGCCGCATGCCGCGAGTGCGATGTCGACGGCCTTTCTCGTGCCGTCGATCGGCGTTGTCGCGGTCATCTTTTCGTCAGCAGGAAACGGACTTGGGGCCGTAACGCCGCCGGTCCCAACAATGGGAGCATGCAGCATGAACTGGAAACTGACCGCGACGGCCATCGGCCTGTCGCTGCTGACTGTCACGGGCGTGGCCCGTGCCGACGGCGAGCTCAACATCTACAATTGGGGCAACTACACTAGCCCCGACCTGATCAAGAAGTTCGAGGAGACCTACAAGGTCAAGGTCACGGTCACCGATTATGACTCCAACGATACCGCCTTGGCCAAGGTCCGGCAGGGCGGCTCAGGCTATGACATCGTCGTGCCCTCGGCGAGCGTCGTGCCGGTCTGGATCAGCGAAGGTCTGCTCTTGGAGACCGATCCCAACAAGATGGAAAACTTCAAGAACGTCGATCCCAGGTGGGTCGATGTTCCATTCGATCCAGGCCGCAAATATACCGTTCCATGGCAGTGGGGCACGACCGGCATTTCGGTGAACAAGTCGGTTTATGCCGGCGACCCGAACACATCGGCGATCTTCCTCGACCCACCCCCCGAACTCGTCGGCAAGATCAATGTCGTACCCGAAATGGGTGACATCATGTTCCTCGCCATTGCTTACGAGGGTGGCAAATATTGCAGCAGCGACATGCAGATGCTGAAAAAGGTGCATGACAAGCTGGTGGAGGCGAAGGCGAAATGGCTTTCGCTCGACTATGCGGCTGTCGATGGTCTGGGCAGGGGCGACATCGCCGCGGGCGTCAACTGGAACGGCATATCGCTGCGCGAGCGGCTTGAGAACGACAAGATCGTCTATGGCTATCCCAAGGAAGGCTATCCGATCTGGATGGACAATGTCGCTGTCCTCAAGGACGCCAAGAATGTCGACAACGCCAAGCTGTTCCAGAACTTCATCATGGATCCGCAGAATGCGGCGCTGATCTCAGCCTTTGCGCGTTATTCGAACGGCATCAAGGGCTCGGAAGCCTTCATGCCCGACGACATGAAGACCGCGCCGGAAGTGAACATCCCCGCTGAGTTCGCCACCAAGGGCCAGTTCATGCAGGCCTGCCCGCCGGATGTGCAGGCGCTCTACACGAAGATCTGGACCGACCTGCAGAAATGACCTGACCCGCGTTCTCCGCGCCGCTGCACGCGGCGCGGTCATCTCCCGTCCATGCCAAACGCGATGCGCAGATCGCAGGAGACTTCCCATGACCGATCTCGACCTTTGCTACATGCCGGCCGGCGAGGCGCTGCGGCTGTTCAAGGCGAAGAAGCTTTCGCCTGTCGAACTGATGCAGGCCACCATCCGCCGCGCAGAGGTAACCAAGGCGACGATCAATTGCTTCACCTTCACGCATTTCGACGAGGCGATGGACCTGGCTGGGAAGGCCGAGGCGAAATACGCCAGGGGCGCCCGGACCGGGGCGCTCGAGGGGCTGCCGATCGGCATCAAGGACGAGAGCTACATCAAGGGCAAGCCGACCTCGCACGGCTCGCTGCTGTCCGGGGATGCCATCGGTGGCCATACCTCGACGATGAACGAGCGCATCATCAAGGCCGGAGGCATTGTCCATGCCCGCACAGCGACGCCTGAATTCAGCTGCGCCGGCTACACCTGGTCGAAACGCTGGGGCGTGACGCGCAATCCGTGGAACCCGGATTTCACGCCCGGCGGTTCGTCGGGCGGTGCGGCGGCGACGCTGGCGTCCGGCACGTCGTCGATCGCCACCGGCTCGGACATTGCCGGATCGATCCGCATTCCCGCGTCGGCCTGCGGTCTCGTCGGCTTCAAGCCGCCTTACGGGCGCAATCCGGACGAGCCGCCCTTCAACCTCGATTTTTATTGCCACACTGGACCGCTGGCGCGAAACGTCGGGGATGCGATCCTGCTGCAGAATGTGATGGCTGGACCAAGCCCGCTCGACATCGCCACGCTGCGCCCAAAACTGCGGCTGCCGCTCGACTACAAGCCGATCAAGGGCTGGAAGATTGCGTTCTCGATGGACCTCGGTTCTTTCGAAGTCGACCCGGACGTGCGCAAGAACACGCTTGCCGCCTGCGATGTGTTCCGCTCGCTCGGCGCCACGGTCGAGGAAGTCGATCTGGGCTGGGGCGACGACGTGCTGAAGGCGGGCATGGCCTATCTCGAGCATCTGTTCGGCGCATCGCTGTCGCAGCTGCTCAAGGAGCACGGCAAGGATATGACGAGCTACGCCAGGCAGTTCGCCGAGGACGGGCAAAGGTCGAAGGCGACGGACTTTGTCGGAACCCTGGACGTGGCGGCCAGGATGTACCAGACGCTGGGGCCGTTGCTGGAGACCTATGATGTGCTGGTCTGCCCGACCAACGCGCTTCCCTCCGTGCCGGCGGAGTTCGATCAGACCACGGGTACGGTCGAGATCAACGGCAAGCAGGTGAACCCGTCATTGGGATGGGTGATGACGACGCCGTTCAACATGATGAGCCGTTGTCCGGTTCTGTCCATCCCTTCGGGCCGGGCGGCAAGCGGCGTGCCGACAGGCATCCAGATCGTCGGCCGCACCTATTGCGATGCCGATGTTTTCCGCGCGGCCATGGCCTATGAGACGGCCAAGGGGCAGTGGTACACAAACGCCGAAACGCGTCCGTCGCTATAACAGGGCGCTGCGGCTTTTGCCGCGATGGTGGTTGATCCGCGGTCTCGGTTGTGGCGAGCCGACGCCGGACATCTCGAATAGACGGGTCCGTGGCGGCGCCGGTGATCGCCGCCAGAAGGTCCGAAAGGAACTGGACGAAGATGGCGCAACAAAAGGCTGCGGCGGCAAAACGCAAAGGCGCAATGGCGAAGAATGGAAGTGCGGCAAACGATGCCGCGCCGCCCAAGGACCGTCGGCGTGAACGCGGCGAAGCCAGCGTGCAGCGGATCATCGACGCCACCATCGAGCTCATCGCGGAGGAGGGGCTGGCAAGCGTCACCATGCAGCGCATCGCCGGACATGTCGGCTCGTCCAATGCCTTGGTCGTCTTCCATTTTCGCAGCAAGGAGAACCTGTTCCGGGCCGTCCTGCAGTATCTCAGCGATCGATATGACGAGCTGTGGGTGACGTTGGTGCGGGCGCCCGGCCTGTCGCCGGTTGAGCGGGCCCTGGGCGCGGTCGATTGCGCGCAACGTTTCGCCCGCCAGCACCCGAAATGGGTTTCGGTCTTTGTCGTGTTCTCCAGCGACCGCAAAAGCATGCAGATCTACAACGAGATCGGCCTGCCGAGCGATCTCGCCTACACCGCCGAGGCGCGCGAGCTGCTGATCGAGATTTCGCGCAGCGGCGGTTATACCGGCGTCGACATCGACACCCTGTCGGAGAGCCTGAATTATCTGGTTCATGGCGCGTGGTATTGGGATCATCTCAATCCATCCAGCCGGGATACCAACGTGCTGCGCAAGACCATGCTGCTCCTGCTGCATCAGGCGTTCCCGCGGCATTTCGAACTGATGCGCTAACCGCTTTCAGGGCTGCCGCAGATGGCAGCCGGCCTGCCGCTTCTGTTCCAGATACTCGTCGACAAGCTGGCGGTAGCGCACCTTGCCGAAGCTGGGGAAATGGCCGCCATGCACGACCGAGACATCGAGGTCGCGCAGGCGAAGGAGTGTGGCCATGTAGTCCGATATTTCCGAGTGGTAGACGTCGTCGATCAGCGGGCCGTCATAAATGATGTCGCCGGATAACAGGATGCCCGTCCTGTTTTCGTAGAGCGCGATGCCGCCGGGCGAATGGCCGGGCGTGTGGATCACCTCGAAGGCCCGGTCGCCGAGATCGACGATATCGCCATGGTTGAGCAAACGGCCGGCGGGTGCGGGCAAAATGCCGTAGCGCGCCGTGTCCCAGCCTTGCGGCATGCGATCGAACATCTCGTCGGTCGCATAGGTGCCAGCGGCGGTCCATTCGTTGCGCGGATCGGCGAGGATGTCGGCCTCGGCCGCGTGCACGCAGCGGTCGGGAAATTCGTGGTGGCAGCCGATATGGTCGAAATGCGTGTGGCTGGCGACGCAAATCAGCTTGCGCTCGCTCACCAGCGGCACGTGACGCCGGAGGCTGAAATGGCCGAGGCCGGTGTCGAAGAGAAGGTCGCGGTCGCGACCGCGCACATGCCACATGTTGCAGCGGAAGAACGGTTTTATCCATGGCTCGTGGATCAAGGTCACGCCATCGCTCATGCGGATGGTCTCGTACCAGTCTGGTGCCTCGATGACCGCGAGCGTGCCCATTTCAATCCGTCAGCAGAATGATCTGGTCGGTATCGCACGAAACGGCAACTGTGTCGCCCGGCCGGGCGGTGGCTGTCGCGGGCAGCCTGGCGATGAAGTGAAGCGAGGGGTCTTCGACGGAGACGGCAAGCACGCGCTTGAAGCTGCCCTGGAAGACGACGTCGCTCACCTCGGCCGTGCCGAGCTTTACATTGCCAGCGGCCGCGCCGAGGGCAAGATGTTCCGGCCGTATGGCCAGCGCAACGGCGGAACCCACCGGCAAGGCGCCGGGCAGCGAGATCGGCCCGACGGGCGTGGCGACGGTGCTTGTCCTTTCCTTCGCCTCCGTGACCGTGCCGGGGAGGATCGTGCTTTCGCCCATGAAGGTGGCGGAAAAGCGCGTCGCCGGCCGTGCATAGACGCGCTCGGGCGGACCTTCGTCCTCGATGCGCCCGTCATTCATCACCACGCAATGGTCGGCCAGCGCCATCGCTTCTTCCTGGTCGTGGGTGACGTGGATGAAGGCGGTGCCGACGCGCTTCTGGATTGCTTTCAACTCGTCCTGCATCTGCCGGCGTAATTTGAGATCGAGCGCGCCGAGCGGCTCGTCGAGCAGAAGCACCGCCGGCTCGATCACCAGCGCCCGCGCCAGAGCCACGCGCTGCCGCTGGCCGCCGGAGAGCTGATGCGGCTTCTTGTCGAAGGCGGCGGCCAATCCGACCAGCGCCAGCGCCTCGCGCGCCTTTGCCGCCCGCGTCGTGCCGTCGACACCCTGCATGCGCAGGCCGAAGCCGACATTGCTGCCGACACTCATATGCGGAAACAGCGCATAGTCCTGGAACACCGTCGTCGTCGGGCGCTTGGCCGGCGGTACCGAAGTGCAGTCCTCGCCACGGATGAACACCTTGC
Organism: Mesorhizobium sp. M1066; assembly: GCF_040318635.1. Classification (NCBI taxonomy): domain Bacteria; kingdom Pseudomonadati; phylum Pseudomonadota; class Alphaproteobacteria; order Hyphomicrobiales; family Phyllobacteriaceae; genus Mesorhizobium; species Mesorhizobium sp. M1066. Next base: position 9,051 of record NZ_JAMYMR010000031.1, on the reverse strand, counting down.
CTTCGCTGGGGGTGACGAAGCCGCCCAGGATGGACAGCAGCGTCGTCTTGCCGGAGCCTGAGGGCCCAAGCAGGATCGTGTAGCTGCCGGGCTCGATCTGCAGCGAAACGTCCTTCAGCACCGTATGCTGGCCGAAGCGATGCGAGACGGAGCGAATATCGACCAAAGGCGCAGTCATGCCTTTCTCCTGCGCAGCAATGTCAATTCGAACAGCACGACCAGCACGATGGAAACGGCGAAAACCAGCGAGCCGACGGCGTTGGTCTTCGGGTTGAGGCCGGAACGCAAGAGGTTCCAGATTTCGACCGGCAGCGTGGTGTCGAAGCGGGTGAGCAGGAAGGAGATCACGAACTCGTCCCAGGAGAAGGTCATCGACAGGAAGAAGCTGGCGAAGATGGCAGGCGCCATGACCGGCACGGTGATCAACAGCAGCACCTTCCATTCCGGCGCGCCGAGGTCGCGCGCGGCGCGTTCGATGTTGATCTGGTGATCGCCCATCTGGCTGTAGATGATGGCGAAGCACAGCGGCAGGTTGATCACGACATGGCCGATGCCAGCGGCAAGCAAGGATTTCGGTACACCGGCCCAGTTGAACAGCACCAGCAGCCCCATGCCGATGATGAGATAGCTGACCGTCAGCGGCAGCGTGATCAGCCCGCGCAACAGGCCGGAGCCCGGCAGGACGAAACGGGCAAAGCCCCAAGCGGAGAGGAAGCCGAGCGTGGCGGCGGCGAGCGACGAGATGGACGCCACCAGCAGCGAATTGACCAGCGCCGAGGTCAGCCTGACGTCGGAGAGCACCGCGTCGTACCAGCGCAGCGACGGGCCGGTGAAGGGCGGGATCGGAAACGACGTCGCCTGCAGCGAAAACAGCACCAGCACCACCACCGGCAGGAAGATGAAGCCGTAGACGGCGATCGCGTAGAGCCAGGAGGCGATGCGGACAATCCTGCGCATCTCAGGCCCGCTCGATCTTCAGCCAGCGGGCACAGGCGAGATAGGCGATCGTGACGACCGCCATCAGGATGATCGACAGCGCCGAGGCCAGCGGGAAATCGCCGCGCCGGCCGATCTGCATCATCACCAGCTGCGGCATCAGCAGCTCGTTGTTGCCGCCCAGGATCTGCGGTGTGATGTAGTCGCCGATGCACAGCACGAAGGTGAGGAAGGCGCCAACCATGATGCCAGGCAAGGTCAGCGGCAGCACGACATGCAGGAAGGTGCGCACCGGCCCGGCGCCGAGATCGGCGGCGGCCTTGCGGTAGCTCGGACTGAGCTGCTTGAGATTGGCGAAGATGGTCAGCGTCAACAACATGACGAAGAAATGCACGAAGCCGGTGACGGTGGCGAAACGGGTGTTGGCGAGCTGCAGCGGCTCGCTGAACAGGCCCGAGCCGGTCAGCGCCCGGTTGACGACGCCATTCTGCGCCAGCACCAGCAGCCACGAGTAGGAGCGCACGACATAGGAGGTCCAGAACGGCAGCACGGCCAGCATCAGTGCCAGCCGCTGCCAGCGCTCCGGGACCTGTTCGGCGAGGATCCAGGCAAAGGGATAGGCGAGCAGCACCGAAATCACCGTGACGATCACGGTCACCTGCAGCGAGTTCACCATCGCCCGCCAGTAGGAGGGGTTGGTGAAGAACTGGCTGTAATTGGACGCCGTGAAGCCGCCGCCCTCATGCGCCGTCAGGCTGGAAAGCCCCATGGCGATGAAGGGCAGCACGAAGAACAGCAGCGTCCAGCCGAGCGCCGGCGTGACCAGCGCCCAGGGCAGGGCATGACCCGCCCGGGGCAGAGTAGAACTCGCCCGGGGCAGAGCACGGCCCGCCCGGGGTAGGGCGTTTCCGTCCTTTGCCGAGGTGCTCATGAGCGGTATCGGCTCATTTGGCCTGCAGCATTTCGGTCCACATATCCTGCATCTTCTTGTCGAGATCGGCGTTCGGCGCCGGATAGGCCTGGGCGCGGGCAAGGAAGCCCGGCTGCTCGTCGAAGCGCAAAACCTTCTTCTGGTCGTCGGTCAGCGCTGCCTTGGTGTTGGCCGGCATGCCCCAGTAGCAGGACGAGGTGGCAAGGCGCGCCTGGCCTTCCGGGCTCATAATGTACTGGATGAACTTCAGCGCCATGTCCTTGTTCTTGGAATCCTTGAACATGGCCAGCGACTGCGACCACAGCACCGCACCCTCCTTGGGGATGGAGAAGTCGAGCGCCGGGTTTTCCTTGGCCAGGCCCGCCGTCACCCATTCGCCGCCGCCGACCAGTATGTCGACCTCGCCGGTCGCCAGCGCCGTCTGACTGGCGGTCACTTCGCCGACCAGTTTGGCATTGGCCTTCATCTTCAAGAGCTCGTCCTTGAGGGCGGGCAGGTCGGCTTCGGTGAGCTCGGCCGTCTTCTTGCCGATGGCGAGTGCGGCCATGCCGATGACCGGCAGATAGTAGTCGTAGATGGCGACCTTGCCCTTGTACTTGTCGCCGGTGAGTGCTGCCATCGACTGCATGTCGGCCGGATCGACCTTGGTCTTGTTGTAGCCGATCGTGTTGTAGCCGAACTTTTCGGTGATGCCGTAGCGTTTGCCGCCGACGACGGTGGAGCCGTCCATCTTCACCTGCGCAAACAGGTCGGCCAGCGGCAGCTTGTCTTCGGGCAATGGCTCGAACAGGCCCTTTTCGACGCCGCGCGGCACGTCGATGCTGTCGATCACCATCACGTCCCAGTCGCCGGGCTGCGACTGTTCGACGATGGCCAGCCCAGCGCCGGTGCCCTCGAATTCCTTGACGTTCACCTTGACGCCATTGGCCTCCTCGAACGGCTGCAGCAAGGCCGGATCGGCATGATCGCACCAGATCAGCGCGTTGAGGTCGGCGGCCTGGGCAGCGCTGCCGGCTCCAAGCAGCAGCGCCGTGGCGGCGCACGCCGCATGCAGATGGCTCTTCAGAACGGAAAGCGGATTCCTGGATGTAGGTTTAGCGGACATCGAGTGTTCTCCCTTGCCTTTGTGGCTTCTTGCAAAAAATTGAACCAATTCTAAAATTGAGTCAATTCTGTTTTTATGGCAAGAGGCTGACATGAGCGGATTGCGGGCAAGGCAAAAGGCAGACCGGCACCGACGCATCATCGAGGCGGCCGCGGAATTGTTTCGCGAGGCCGGCTACGAAGGCGCCAAGATCGAGGCGATCGCCGCCCAGGCCGAGGTCTCGGTCGGCACCATCTACAATTACTATGAAAACAAGGGCGACATCCTCGGCGCCATCGTCTCGCTGGAGGTCAACGAGGTGCTGAATGCCGGTCAGGGCGTCGTCGCCCGGCCGCCGGCCAATGTCGGCGATGCGCTGGACACGCTGATCGGCATCTATATCGAGCACTCGCTGCACTATCTCAGCAAGGAGATGTGGCGGCAGGCGATGGCGATCTCGACGCAACTGCCCGACAGCCCATTCGGCCAGGCCTACACCGCGCTCGACCGGGCGCTGACCGAGCAAATCCGCGCCCTGATTGCACGGCTGCAAGCACTAAGCCTGGTGCGCCAAGACATAGACGGGGCGGCGCTCGGCGAACTGATCTTCAACAATATGAACATGATGTTCATCGAGTTCGTGAAGCGCGAGGCGGCGAGAATACCGGAACTGCGCTCGGCGATACGCCGGCAGAACCGGATACTGGTAGCGGCGATCGGGGTGTGAGGGAGTCAGGAATAGACAGGAGAAATCGTCGGTTCGGCAAGTTGCCATTTCACACGAAGGCTCGCCTCTTGAGTTGAATTTGAAATCTGATACAACTTAGAGGGGCATTAATAGGGGGAGGGGTAAATGGGGGCGTTTTCCATCTGGCATTGGGCGATCGTGCTGCTGTTGATCGGCGTGCCTGTTTTCTTTGCTGTTCGATCAGCCACGAAGCCGTCACAGAATCCTGCGGCTCTTGTAGGCATCGGCGGATGGTTGATGCTGCTGGCGATCGGCCAGGCATTGTCACCGCTGCGCACGCTTGCCGACTTCGCCAATTCGGCCGACGGCTACCAGCAACTCATGACGCTCCCGAATGGCCCTCTGGCGGTGTATGGCGAACTTGCTCTCAATCTGGCATTTCTGGCGCTTCAGCTGGTTGTGCTCGTTTCGATGCTGCGGCGAAGCCACCGCTTTCCGCAATTGTTTCTGCTCCAGTGGCTGGCGATCCCTGTCGTTTTCATCCTGGACACGATCTGGGTTGCGTCAGTTCTGGGCGTTCCGGTGAGCCTGGTGCTCGCAGGCGATGCGCTGGTGGCCCCGATAGTCTCGTTTGTGCTGACAGGGCTCTGGGTCGCCTACGTCTACAAGTCCGTCAGGGTCCGGAACACGTTCACCGGGGTTGGGGCATCCACCCAGGTCGCGAGCGTGTCATAAAAGACAGCAAACTTGGAATATTTGGAGCATCACGGGCTCGGCGAACGGATGTTCAACAACATGAACATGATGTTCATCGAATCCGTGAAGCGCGAGGGGGGAGAACCCGAACTGCGCGCGGTGATCGGCAGGCAGAACCGGATTCTTGTGGGGGTTGGTGTGACCTCGCGCACCACTATGTCGTCGTCGAACCTTGAGCGGCCAGATCCCGAGCCGGCCGACCGCAACCGTCCTCCGTGACGGCTGCGAGCTTTTGGGAGGTCTTTATTGCGGCCTCGTTTATACGTGCTGCCCGCGCTCTCGCCTGAAGATCAGCCAGGCGCGCCACAAGGGCTTGCAACGTCTCGACTTCAGGGCTCATTTTTTATTTGTCCGATTCAGGGGCGATTTGACGAGCTCAACCCGCCGCCATCCCTGCCGGCGGGCGTGTCGGTTCGATGGTTCAGTCGTAGACTTTCACAATCTTGCGTGTGCTCGGGTCCACCAAAACCGTTCGGTTGTCGACCACAGTATAGCGGTATTTGACGTTGGGAACCTCGTGGAGTTCGACCGTGTCTGGCAGAGCCGTGCCGACATTCAACTCCACCCCTGGAAGCTTCACAGAAGCCAAGGGTTGCTTCTTCACGTATTCGCGCACGACGGTGTCCTGTTCCGGTGTGATAACCACATCCTGTGCCGCAACCGCGCCGACGCTGGCCAACAGCAACAGCGCCGCAGCGGCGCTGCTTAGGTGCATCCTCATTGTTTTTCTCCTCTTGTAACCTAGCGGCAGCACGATCGGCTGCGCGCCAGCCACCGAACACGTCGCCAGGCCAAACGTTCCTCATACGGGCTTCTGTCTGAATCCGCGCAAGACCAAAGTCTGATTGGAAAACGCAATGGTCTTACCCGTTGGGAGTAGGCGGAACGGCTTAGGCCTAAAGGTTGTTGTCTCTCAAAATTCGGAGAGAGACAGTGGAAAAAAGTGTCGGCCAGGCGCGATGGTTGCTCGCACCGATTTTCGCAACAGCCATCACCTTCCTGGTGATGGGAATAGTCCTTGGCTGATATGGCGTGGATCGGCGCAGCTACGTCCCTTCCTGCGCTGATAGGACCCGTGAGCCGCTTCGGCGGCTGCGGGTCCTGTATTTCACCATGCGCTGAGCCTGCTCATTCGGCAGCCTAGGCGCCTTCTTGGCTCATGCACCTTGGGAGGTTTATTATGGATCGGCGATCCTTCTTGACTGCAATGTTTGGTGTTGCCGGGGCAGCGGCCCTTGCAAGCGCTGTCCGGCCAACTGACGCAATGGCGGGTGTTCCAGGAGCCGGGCGCGGCATCCTCGATGAACTTGAGACGCCACAAACAGAGGCCTTTGACGAAGATGCACAGGCAGAAGTGCAGCAAGTCTACCATCGGGACTGGCACCACCGTCCCCACCGCCGCCGGCGGGGCTGGAGACGGGTCTGCCGCAGTTACTGGCGGCATGGCCGCCGTCGCGTCCGGTGCTATCGCCGACGTGGTCCTTCGGTCGTCCTTCGATTTTAACTAGTTTTCCGCCTTGGCCCGTTCCGGCTCACGCGCCGAGAACGGGCCGGTTAGATTCCTTTTGGTGAACGATACAATGACATTGCTCCAAAGATCGAATGAGAGTGGCAGCGCAAACCAACCGGGGAATGACAACGATGATCATGCGCCCTGGTTTGTGGAAGCAGTCTCCTTGCCGGAAGAGGAAAACATCGCCGACCTTGTCAGGCGAACAGAGCGCATGGCCATTTTGGTGGTTCTTGGAATGGGCGGCTGGTTGATGTTGGTCCCCGCGATTTACCTTGTACTGACCCACGGGATATGAGCGACGACTGTTTCGGTATCGCGGCACCCCGTCATTTCAGCAGAAGCTAACGCAACATCCGTGCGCGTCCAAAGTTGGATTTCAGGAAGCATCGCATCGCGGCTCCCAGCCCGTTTCGTGTCATCGGCAATTGGGGGGACGGGCTGTTTTGCTGGCGCGGGGCGCAGGTGTCTGGAAGCACTCTATTGTAGTGGTCTACGTCCGGCATGCTTAGGGGGCGCTATAATCCAAATAGCCGAACGTAATCGGCTTCTGGCTTGCCGTAGGTGCCATTTGCGCGGCCCGCAAGGCCGCTACGGTCCCTGATATGCACTTCGCCACGTCGAGAATAGATGAGACCACGTCCTTCCAGCACTTGCAGCCCAACTGTAACCCCTGGCCGTCTTGCTCCAAGCATGACGGCGAGAAACTCATGGGTGACCGCAAGGCGTTCGCCGTGGACCCGATCGTCACACATTAGAACCATCGCGCCAAACGCTGCCCCATAACGGGTCAAAAAGTTTGGCATCTAAATTGCTCTGACAGGTATGGGGTGGGCGAGAGCCCGTCGCTTCGCAAATGGAGCGGCGGGTCTACTCTACCAGCGACTGTCGAATGGCCACGGCAGCAGAATGTACCCGCTTTTCAGCAGAAGCTGACGGAACAACCGTGCGCGCACAAAGTTGGATTGCAGGAAGCACCGCATGCCGGCTTCTGCAGCCCGTTTCGTGTCACCGGCAATGTGGGCGGGACGGGCTGTTTTGCGTTGGTGACTACTTGTGGGTGATCCAATCCAACAAGCCAACATCGATCTGCTCGCACCCGACATATTCGCGGACCAGGCTCTCTGCCAAATCGCGCCATTGACATTCAGGCACGCTCATATCCCTGACCAGGGCTCGAAATGCAGAGCGAAGAATATCAGCATCGAAGGCGGAGACGGAAGCAGGAGTCGGGTCCGGATCTTCCCAACCTCGGGCCATGTCATCGCGGTGACGTTGGCGGAGGCGCTTGAGCAGTTCGCGCGAGGCCTCGATTGCGCGCCGGGAGTGATCCATATCACGGCGAAATGAGGCAGTTCCGGCCAGGGAATGGTGCCGCAACCGAAAGCTGGTTTCTATAGCCGCGCGTGCGACTTCCATATGCGTTTCAACCATCGCGGCCTCCCTTTCCTCGCAAGGATTTATTTACTCTCTTCTCACGCGTGACCCAAGAAGGATTCAACGTACGGTTTGATACGCAAGGGCCCGGCGCAGATGGGCGCGGATCGCGGCGGCGTCTCTAACGAGCATTCGGACGTGAGCAAGCTGTTCAAGCAAGACGTGCATTCGCGCTCGCTCATGATATCCGCTTTACCAAGCTCAACGGGATATTACGGGCGTGAAGCTGTAACTGCCGAGGTCACCCGTTGGAAGTTGATGGGCATGGGGCCTGGGGCGTCACTGGCATGGCTGCGGCGGCGCCGGCCTCGCATGTCACAGCCTATTGGGCCGATATCTGGCGCGTGCTGCGGGGCGAGTGATTGATATCACGCGGCAGGGGCCAATGCCTCATCTATTTGCCGTGCGGCTCCAACCTTTGGCGGTCGGCCTCAGCGGCATGCCAATCTCGGTCAATCGAACCTTCTGCTGCCTTGTGGAAATATTGAGAGCACACGAGCCAGCCTTTAAGCGGTCGAAGCAACAATATGCATGCCCCGATGGTCAGGGGCAGGCTTGTGAGAATGTGTATCCAGAAAGGTGGCTCGAACCGCAACTGAAGCCAAAGAGCAAAGGCAAGGGCCGGGAATGCAACTATCGACATTGAGAAAAATGCAGGCCCATCAGCCGGGTCGGCAAAGGAAAAATCGAGCCCGCAGACATCACAACGTGGAGCAAGCTTCAGGTAACCTGCGAACAGGTGTCCCTGCTGACATCGTGGGCACTGGCCCTTGAAACCGGTCAGGATCGGGTTTGTGGTTTCGTTGTAGTCAGTCATGACCGGCAACGCGGCGGACTCGGCAATAGTTCCGGTCCGCTGTGGATGGGCGCCCTTAGCGCGATGTCGTCCAGGACAGGAGGCGGGAGCTCGACGAGCTGCCAATGCGGGTTGGAAAAAGCGGCAGCGTGCCCGCTGCCGGTCGAGGCACCCAAGCCTCGGCCGGTCCGCCTCTGCCCGGAAGTGGGGGCGGCCCCACTGAAACTCCGATTTTTGCAGGTCAAGGGAACCTGGTTCTGAAAATGAAGTTTGGTTGCTAGCTTGGCTTAGCCCCCCGCCAAGTGGTCTCGAGGCTGGGCCCGTCATTGCTGATCAGTGACGGGCCTCGCGTTGACGCTGCTACGCCAACCCTCTGCCAATGACGCAACCGCGAAGGCCTTGTTTGGGTCCGACTAAAGCCCGATGCCGAGGCGCAAAGGTCTGACCCCTGAAACAACACAGCCTTTTCGACATTGGGAACGTGGCCGTCGATCATCGTCCCTTCATCGCCGGTTCGTTGATTACCCGCCACGGCTCGCTTGGCGTGGCGGGTAATCATTCACGGAGAGCGCATGCAGCTTGGCCAGATCATTGCGAACGCATTTGCAGCGGGGTTGGTCGCCGTCCTGATAGCAGTCGCGTTCCTGATCTTCGGAAAGCCGCTCTGGCCTGAACGAAACGTCCGGATGGTAATCATCCCGCCCGTCCATCGAATGACGACCACCGCCATTCACAATACGAGACCCGACCTGCCAACCAAGTTTGATTTGAACATTGTGCGGCCGAGACCGCTTACCAATGAAGGGACATGAGGGCTGCCCGATGATTTAGAGCGGGATGAATTTAGGTTGGGCATAGCCTGCCTCTGTGAAGTAATTTCGGCATTCGGTTGACGTGACGGTGCCGAGGATTT
>NZ_JAMYMR010000030.1:0-79785 GCF_040318635.1 Mesorhizobium sp. M1066 | reverse complement strand
CTCCTTGCCCAGCATGAAGGTTGAATCAGATTTGCACGCCTAAGGGAATCCCAAGCCGATTCAGTCTCATTTCATCCCGCTCTAGGTCCACAGGAAAACGAAATATGTCTCTTATCGAAAACCCCGACATCGACGATGTCGCACTCGCCGTGCAGGAAGATCGCCCTCTGCGCCCCGGTCGCTACCGGGTCTCGCTCGCTGTCGATAGCGTCGATTTCCACCCGCTTATCCTCGACGATCCGGTTCCGCTCGGCCGCCAGATCCTGAAGAAGGCCGGCATCAACGACATCGACGGCCACTCGCTGTTCGTGGTCACTCCCGAAGGCGACTTCGAAGATGTCCGGGCGGACGAGGAGGTCGACCTGCGCGACCGTGCCGCCTACCGCTTCATCACCTTCAGCACCGACCCGCTCTACCGCGTCAAGCTCAATGACGCGCGCATCGTGTGGGGCCGGTCCTCCATCCCTGAAGCGGTTCTGCGTGCGCTCGCTGGCATCAACGACGATGAGGCGGTCTTCCTGGAGGTGCGCGGCGGCAAGGACAAGCTGATCGAACCCAACACCACTGCGGATCTCACCGCAGACGGCGTCGAGAAGTTCATCACGGCGCCCAATAAGGTCAGCTACACCTTCTTCGTCAACGGCAAGCCCTATGAGACCGACAAGAAGAAGCTGACCGGCGCGCAGATCAAGGCGATGGTACCTGACTGGGATCAGCAGCATGACTTGTCGCTGGAGGGTGAGGGCGACGACCCGGACCGCATCATCGCCGATGACGAGGCCGTGAGCCTCGTTCCGAAGCACGGTGTCCGCCGCTTCTCGTCGGTCCCGAAGGCGAACTTCGGCTGATGCCCGGCGTTTTCGACATGCAGCTGGAGCTGCTGCGGGAGCGCTTCGGCGACGTTCAGACCCGGCAGTTGCCGAGCGGAACCATGCTCGTCACCGTGCCGGGCGTTCGCCTGCCGGAGGGGTGGTCGAAGTCGTCGACCACCATCCGCTTCATCGTCCCCCCAGGATATCCGTTTGCGCAGCTCGACTGCTTCTGGGCGGATCCCGATCTCCTTCTTGCACATGGAGGTTCACCACAGAATTCGGCATCAAATCCCGTCCCGGAGACCGTCGAGCCAGCACTTTGGTTCTCGTGGCATCTAACGGGACCGTGGAACCCCAACCGCGACACACTGTCGACGTGGATGAATGTGGTGATCGATCGAATGAGGCAGGTCCAATGAGCCGCGTCCGCTTTCCCGCACCTCTCTATTCCGACCTGGCGTCGACGCTGCTCAACGCCAATGGCCTGGAGAGCTGTGCCATCGCTTATGCCCATCACGATGCGTATAGCGACACATGGATCGTCGCCGACGCCGGGCCGGTGCCGGACGATGCATATGAGAGCCGCACCTGCCTATCTGCGGTCCTCAAATCGTCTTTCCTTCTCGAGGTCGCAAACCGCAGCCGGGTTACAGGCATGGCCATCATCGCGATCCACACGCATCCCGCCAGTCCCGGCCACCCACGTTTCTCGTCGGTCGACGATGTGGGCGAAACGGAACTGGGTTCATATTTTGCTCGGCGAGCGGCTCCAGTGCCGCATGTTGCGCTGGTAATCGCGCCCGAGGGTTGTCGCGCACGCCTTCTCGGAAACGAGGATGAGATCGACGTATGGGAAGTGGGAGAGAGGCTCATGCTCCATTCGCCCATGCAGGGCGTCTCCGATGAGGAACGCGACGACCGGCAGGTTCGGGCATTCGGAGCGCCGGGGCAACGGCTGCTGCGCCGCCTCCACTTCGGCGTGATCGGTGCGGGTGGGACGGGATCGCTCGAGTGCCAGCAACTTGCCCACCTCGGCGCCACGCGGATCACGGTGATCGACCACGACCTAGTCGAGGAGACGAACCTTAATCGTCTCGTCGGCTCAATCCCCTCCGACGTTGGCCAGCCGAAGGTCGAGGTGGCGGCCAGGATGATCCGTGCCATTAACCCTGATGCCACGGTGGTCGCGCTTCAAGCTGACATCGTCGACGAGGAGGTAGCTAAGCTCATCGCAACCTTTGATTTCGTGCTGTTGTGCACGGATTCCCATGCGAGCCGGGCGGTCGTCAACCAAGCCGCCTATCAGTATTTGGTGCCCGTGATCGATATGGGCGTCAGCATCACTGTCGCGAACGGAGCCGTCAGCCACATCACGGGGCGGGTGCAGATGCTTGCCCCCGGACTTCCTTGCCTGAGTTGCTCGGGCGCGCTCGACGGTGAGGCGATCCGGCGGGAAATGCTGACTCCGGAGCAGCGCGCGGCGGACCCCTATGTACAGGGTTTGCGCGAACCTCAGCCGGCAGTTCTGTCGATCAACTCTACCGTGACTTCGCTCGCGATGACCATGCTGCTCGGCGCTGTCACGCCGGTTCCGGTCAAGCCACGTTATCAGGTGTATGACGGCATTCGCGGTCGAGTGAAGGAGATGGCTGTCGCCGTGCAACCGAACTGCGTGGCCTGCTCGTCGCTGGGCGCCTTCGCCAAAGGCTCAACTTGGAATCTACCGGTCCGGCCAACACGTCACAATGGGGGCGACAAATGACAGAGCCTGCACGAATGGTCCGGATGGTCGGGGATGCCGAGTACAGGGACCAGGCTGAAGCAATCCTCAACGCTCCCGGCGATGCATCCATGGTGTTTCGGTCGCGGCCAAGATCGATCGTCATGGCGTGCCCGGATGGGTGCGGCGAAACCTTGGTGATTAACTTGGACAGCCGCGCCGACAAGGCATGGCGCTGTGACATGCGCGGAGAAGGACTTACTCTCTTTCCTTCGGTGTGGCGCGAAGGAGGGTGTAAAAGCCATTTCATCGTCTGGCGTGGCCACATTCTGTGGTGCGACCGATATGAGCGAGGAAACCGTGAACCGCCTTACAATCCGGAGATCGAGGCGGTCCTCCTCGGCGCAATGGACGAGGTTCAGCCGCGCAACGCCGTGGAACTGGCCGATGCAATCGACGAACTCGTCTGGGACGTCAATCGCGTTGCAAATCGGCTCGTGGGTCGCGGCCTCGCACGCTCGTGGAAGATAAACGGGGGGTGGGTGTTCGTGCGGGGGGCATGAGACGGTTGATGTGGATTATCCCATCGCCGCCTAGTCGGTGTTCGCGCCCTGAGGAGGCGTTGCGGGGCTCCCCAGCCTCTGCCGAACTCATGGCGACGCCGTCGGGCAGGCTGATAGCTGCCTGATATCCGTTCCCCTTCGGCGTCGCCGGCGAGGTTACCGCCGGGAGGTGGTCGGTCAATTTAGTTATCTGCCCTGATCGTCCTGAGTTCGGTCAGGAAGACTGTTCCGGCCTCCACCGCTCGCTTCGCTGCGTCAGGATCGACGTCCACGCCATGCGAGGCTTCATTCATGATGCGCAACGCGCTAAGCATCTCATCCGTGCTAGACGGCATCGCCCCATGCTTTCGCAGGTCTCGCAGCATGTTCATGATGCCAACGGGCCGGTCGAAGACGACGCCTCTATTGTCGGCGAGGTCGCGAAGCGCACGTTCGATTTCGATGCGAAGCCTGACCACCGACATCAGCGGGAATTCGCGCGCGAACTCTTCTACCGTCGGAAGCTCATGTTCGAACTGGGCCGGAAGAGCCTTGGAGAGCTGATATTGAGCCACGCCCATCGGTTTGCTGGAATCCCGCAAGGCATATTCCACGATCACTTGGTTGCGGCCCTTGCACAGGATGATCCCGATGGTGGGTTGATCATCTGGATGGCGAAGCTGGTCGTCCACGGCTGAGAGATAGAAGTTCATCTTGCCGGCGAACTCGGGCTTGAAGTCCTCGATCTTTAGCTCGATCACCACGAAGCAGCGCAGGCGTAGATGATAGAACAGTAGATCGAGGAAATAGTCCTGCGCACCGACTTCGAGATGATACTGACTGCCGACGAAGGCAAAGCCCTTGCCAAGCTCCATGATTAGCAGCCGCAGGTGCTCGATCAGGCCGCGCTCCAAATCGCGCTCCAGCATCTCCGGACCAAGCGCTAAAAATTCGAATGTGTAGGGGTCCTTCAGGATTTGCTGGGCGAGTTCCGATTGTGGGGCCGGGAGGGTGCGTGAGAAATTAGTGAGCGCGCTGCCCTGTCGGGCGAACAGATTGCTGTCGATCTGATGAGCAAGGACATTACGGCTCCAACCATGCTCGCTCGTGTGCCGGGCATACCAGGCGCGTTCCTCCGGTCGCTTGACCGCATCGAGAAGGAGCATGTTGTGGCCCCAGGGCAATTGTGCAGCAAGCTGCTGCACAAATTCGCCATCGGGCCAGGCTTCGGCGAAGGCACGCATATATTTCAGGTTCCGGGCCGATAGCCCGGTCATTTCCGGGAATGCCTGACGCAGATCCCCTGCCAACCGGTCGATGACCTTGGCGCCCCAACCTTCGCGCTCCTGCCGGTCCAGAATGTCGCGGCCGATATTCCAGTAAAGGAGAACCAGTTCGCGATTGACCGAGAGGCTGGCCCGGTGACGAGCGTCGACGATTTTCCGTTTTAGATCACCGACGAACGTCGCGTAGGTCTGGGCGTCGATTTCGGCGGCGGCCTTGTCGATCTTGCCGCTGCGAGGGGCGGGCTTGGATGGAGAACGGCTCATGCCGCCATCTTCATGGGTTTCTTGGCGAGCATGGCGCGGACGAACTTGTCCCATTTCGCCATGCCGGAACGTTTCTCGGCCATGTAATTCCAGCGGTCATAGTGTTTCGAGCTGACATCTTGCAACGCGTGATTCTGCAAGCGGTCGCGGATTTCCTTCGGAACGCCTGCCTTACCAGCCAGCGTCTTAAAGGTGCGCCGGAGATCCCGGTTCGTCGCGTAAGGGATCACGCCACGGTCTCGCTGGCGCCAGACGAAGCTGTAGAGTGTGCCATGGCTCACGGGTTTTGATGGATCTTTGGCGGAGGGGAAGTACCAGCCGTATTCGTTCGGGATGATCGATTCGATCAGCTCGGCTGCCAGTGACGGCACCGGAACAGCGTGCGGCTGGAGATTCTTGGTTTTTGACCAGTCGATGATCCGCTCCCTGGCGTCCCATTGATCGACATGGAAGCGCGCGATCTCCTCGACCCGCTGGCCGGTCAGCATCAAAAGCTGAACGGCACGGAGATAGGAAGGCGTCACGGGAGTATCCGGGCAGTCAAGCCAGCGGTAGAGTTGCACGAACTCTTCCTCGTCGAGCCAGCGCGTGCCCTGCACCTTGGGCTCGGTGGGGATGCCCGTCGCCGGATTGAAGGGAATGCGGAAGCGGCGCGCTGACTGCTGCCGATAGTCGTTGTCGGATTTCATGCCCCAGCTAAAGGCCGCATGGAGATAGGAGCGTACGTGGTCCGCCATCGACTTGGCGCCGCGCTCGTAGATCGGGCGGATCAACTCGATGATTTCCTCGGCCTCGATCTCACGAGCGAGGCGGTTGCGCCCAAGCGTGTCGGCGATCTTATTGAGGCCCTTCTCGGTTTCTTTCCAGGACGGCTTCCCGGCGCCCTTGAGCGCTGCGACATAGCCTTCGAACAAGTCGGCAACCGTGCCAGGGCGAGTATCCGTCGCAATTTTAATGCTGCGGCCCTTCTGAATCACGTCCGCGAAGTCGCGCTTGTAGATTTCGCGCGCCTGCGCGAGCGACATTGACGGATAGGCGCCGATCTTTTTCTTGGTCCGTTTGCCGTCACGCCATTGTTGCGCCATCCAGTCGGCGGTGACGCGCTTGGGCATGGGCTTGAGGACAAGGACGAGGCGACCAGTGCCGCGCCCTTCGCCGTCGGCGAGGTTCTCTTGCTTCTGGTTTGTCTCGACCCGCTTCAGCGCATGTCGGATAGCCGTGTCGGTCAGGCTTGGCATGACATTCTCCTGTGCCGCAACTGGGATCGGTCAAGGAGAAACGGGGATCGTTTGCTGGGATCGGAACGCCGTTTTCTACCCCTTTTACCGCTCCCAATTTGCCATAACCGCCCCCCGTACGCAACCCACAAAAACCGGCTATTTCCTTGATGCTTCAGTGGTATCGAGCGTGATCCAGCGTGATCGAAACAGGGGTAGTGGGGTGGTTGTGGACCAGGATGATGGCGGTGGCCGAGAGTTCGAGAGCGCGCCTGACCACCTCGCGCGGGTAGACGGGCGTATGGTCGACGGTGCCTGTCTGCTGAACCTCGTCGGCGATCAGCGCGTTCTTCTTGTCGAGGAACAGGATGCGGAACTGCTCGCGCGCCTCGAAGGCCATGACCGACCGGCAATAGGCAAGAAGCTGTGTCCAGGACGAGAGGACTTCGCGACTCTGCACCTCTCCGCGCGCCATGCGCTGCGCGGTTGCCGTGACGATCTTGAGATCGAGCGCCACCGCAGGGCCAATGCCCTTGACTTCCTGCAGGAGGCCGACCGGCGCCCCGAGCACTTCGGCCAGCGTGCCGAAGCGCGCCAGCAGCGCCTTGGCCGCCGGTTTGGTGTCGGCACGAGGGATCAGGCGAAAAAGCAGAAGTTCCAGAAGTTCGTAATCGGGCAGGGCGTCCGGGCCTGCCAGGGCAAAACGCTCGCGCAGTCGGTCGCGGTGACCGAGGTAATGCGGCTTTTCGTCAAGCGTCGCCTTGGCTTTCGCCGCAGGTCGCATCGGCGCTTCGGAGAAGAAACTCCGCTCGTCGTCGTCGTCGTTTGTGTTCCCCATACACCGCCCACATTGCTCCAGCGCAGACATTAGAACTGTTCTGGCCGGGATTGAAACAGTTCTGTTCCCCGATCGCGAGACGCCCCACGGCAGATCGTGGCTATGGCTTTCTCATACGGCAAGATGAAACCACGATTGCGCAACAAAACTTAACATCACTTAACGCATGCGGCCACTTTCACCTGACATGTTGGCGCCATCGGAGGCTCGTGGCCTCGCTATACTGGAGCGCGCATGTTCGCCAAAATCGACTCTGGACTATTTGCCGGCCGGGCATCTCTCGCGGCCATGGCAATCCTGCTTTCGACGCATTCGGAGGGCGCGCTGGCGGCAGACGCCATTGCGGTAAATTCCGATGATTTTACCCTGCCGCCCGAGCCTTCCCGTTTCGGGCGTTTCGAACAGAAGCTGGCCGACTGGCATGTCGTGCTTGGCGGCGGCGCCATCATCGTCCCCAAATACGAAGGCAGCAATGAGTTCAAGATCATGCCGGTGCCTTTCGTCACGGCGACATTCCTCGACACGGTGACGATCGACCCGACAGGCGCCAACATCGCCGTCTATGAACAAGGACCGTTCGCATTCAGCGCTCGGCTTGGCTATGAGATGGGCCGCAAGGAAGACGACTCCGACCATCTGCGCGGCTTGGGGGACGTCGACATGGGCGCGACGGTCGGCGTGAAGGCAGCGGCGAAGTTGGGTCCAGCCGAAATATTCGCGCAGCTGGACAAGACCATCGGCGGCAGCGATGGCCTGGAGGGCAGGGTGGGGATCGAGGTGACCCGGCCTCTGTCTCAATCGTTGATGATCGGCGCCAGCGCGTCCGCTGTCTTTGCCGACGAAAATTACATGCAGGCCTATTTTGGCGTCACGCCCGAACAATCGGCTCGCTCGGGGCTGGCGCGCTATGATGCCGGCGCCGGTTTGAAGCGCGCCGATTTTTCGATTTCCGCCACATATATGCTCGACGAGAACTGGATGGTGCGCGGCGAAGCGGGGGTCGGCGTTCTCTTGGGTGACGCTGCCGACAGCCCCGTTGTCGTCGAAAAGATCCAGCCTTCAGGGATGCTTCTCGTCGGATATCGGTTCTGACGCCTACCCAGGCACCAAATGCAGGCTAGACAAACTCCGGAATGGCACAGCAACGGCACCAAAGCGATTTGAGCGCCGAATCCAGGTCGGCAAGGCAAGGTTCGCGCATCCTCATTGTCGAAGACGATCTTGAGATCGCACGCATGCTGGGCGAGACGCTCACCGACAACGGCATGATCGTGGAAATTGCCGAGAGCGGCGTCCAGATGAATGCCGCGCTTCGCAACCAGAAATTCGATCTCATCGTGCTCGATGTCATGCTGCCCGGCGAAAACGGTCTCAACATCTGTCGCCGTCTTCGTGCCGGAACCAACATTCCGATCCTGATGCTGACCGCGCTCGGTGAGGAAATCGACCGCATCTTCGGGCTGGAAATCGGCGCGGACGACTATGTGACGAAACCGTTCAGCGCACGCGAACTGACGGCCAGGATACGGGCGCTGCTGCGCCGTACAGCCTATGCTCCAGACGAGCGGGACTGGTCGAAGGTGCTCCGTTTCAACGGCTGGCGCCTCGATCCAATACGCCGGCAATTGCATGACCCCAACAATGCGCGGGTTACGACCACGACGCATGAATTCGACCTGTTGCTTGCGTTTTGTCGCAATGCGGGCCGGGTTCTCTCGCGCGAGGAACTTCTGGGCGTAACCCATGCCGGGCTCGCGGGGCCGATCGAGCGTAGCGTCGATGTCCATATCAGTCGAATCCGCAGGAAGATCGAAAAGGATGCGCGCGATCCGGTGCTTCTGAGGACCGTTCGCTTGGGTGGCTACATCTTCACCGCGACGGTGGAGGAAGCATGAGGGGTTTCATCCGCCGTTTCTTGCCACAGTCCGTGCGTGGGCAGTTTGTGGCGATCATTTTTATCGCGGTGATCGTGATCATGTTCGTCGGTTCGGTCGTCGAGATTTTCATAGAGAGCGTCGACCTTCCCGCCGCGGAAGACAACGCAAGGCGTGCAGCCGTTGTTGTTGCCCTGTTGCAAGAAACGCCGGCGGAGGCGCGTGGCGCAATTCTGGCGACAGCAAAGCGGGCCGGCTTTGATTTCGAGATATTGCCCAAGGACCAGATACGCGGCATTCCCCAATCCTATCTGCAATGGCGAAGTGTCGAATGGCTTTTGCGTATCGACAGGGGGACGGTTGATGGACGCTGGATAAGGATCGGCGGCCGATACGCGTTTGTCATCGACCTCGACCAGCAGGACGTCCTGGCCCATTTCGGCATGCCCGATTCCTGGCTGACATCGGGCCTCGTCCGTGCCTCGTTCTATAGGTTCATGGCTTTCGTCGCCTTGCCCGTGCTGATCTGGCTGTTTGCGGTTTGGGCCGTGACGGATCCGTTGAAGCGCATCTCGGCGGCAGTCGGTTCGGCCGAGATCGAGAATGGCGAACAGCTCTTCGTCGAACACGGCTCCATTGAAATGGTGGGGTTGGCGCGCGCCCTGAACAGGATGAGGACGCGCATCCGCACGATGATCGAAAACCGCACGCGCATGTTGCGCAGCGTCAGTCATGATCTGCGCACGCCCTTGACGCGGCTGCGGCTTCGCGCCGAGCGCATGGATGATGGCCCCATCCGAACCGCGATCCTGTCCGATGTCCAGCACATCGAAATCTTGATCGAAGAGACCCTGACCTATCTGCGCAACGATGTTTCGACGGAGAAGCTGCAGCGCGCCGACATTGCCAGCGTTCTGCAAACCGTCTGCGCCGAGTTCTCCGATGTCGGATTTCCTGTCTCATATTCCGGGCCGGACCGGCTCCTGGGCTGGTGCAAGCCCAATGCATTGGCGCGTGCGATCGCCAATCTTTGCGACAACGGGGTCAAATTCGCTGGCAATGTCACGGTCGCCTTGACAGCGACCGGCACGGCGGCGCGCATCACGGTAGGGGACGACGGGCCGGGCATTCCGATGACTGCACGTGCTCGTGTTTTCGAACCATTCTTCAAGGAAGATGCGTCGCGCGGCATTGCGTCGAAGCATGGCTTCGGTCTGGGCCTGTCGATCGTTGCCGACATCGTCCAGGGGCACGGCGGCAGGATCGAATTGGAGGACAACCAGCCCAGCGGACTGGCCGTTACCATCGACCTGCCGAATGCCGCGGATGTGCAGTCGGCGTAGACGGCCTCCTACCGGGCACTCTAAGCCGGCAGGCCGGGGCGATCGAGCTTTTTGGGCGACAGCGTGAAAATCTCGCACCCTGTGTCGGTCACGCCGATCGTGTGCTCGTACTGCGCTGACAGCGAGCGGTCGCGCGTCACCGCGGTCCAGCCGTCCGACAGAACCTTCACATGCGGCCTGCCCAGATTGATCATTGGCTCGATGGTGAAGATCATGCCAGGCCGCATCTCTACGCCCTCATTGGCGCTGCCGTAATGCAGGATGTTCGGCGCGTCATGGAAAAGCTGGCCGACGCCGTGGCCGCAGAAGTCGCGCACCACCGAGCAACGCTCGCCTTCGGCAAAGGTCTGGATGGCGGCGCCGATGGCGCCGGTGCGGGCGCCCGGCCTGACCGCCGCAATGCCGCGCATCAGGCATTCATGCGTGACTTCGAGCAGCCGCTCGGCGGCGCGCTTGATCGTGCCAACCGGATACATGCGCGAAGAATCGCCGTGCCAGCCGTCGAGGATGTAGGTGACGTCGATGTTGACGATGTCGCCATCCTTGAGCGGCTTGTTGTCGGGAATGCCATGGCAGACGACATGGTTGATCGAGGTGCAGGACGATTTCGTGTAGCCGCGATAGTTGAGCGTCGCCGGCAGCGCGCCGTGGTCCATGCCGAATTCGAAGACGAAGCGGTCTATTGCTTCGGTGGTGACGCCGGGCTGGACCATCGGCACCAGCTCGTCGAGGCAGCGTGCGGTGAGATCGCATGCTTTGCGCATGCCGGCAAAGCCATCCTCGCCATAGAGGCGGATCTGGCCGGTATTTCTGAGCGGGGCCGTGGCAGCGTCGAGATAGGTGACCATTTTGTCCGTGTAGCGGGTAGGGCTCTGCAGGAGAGCCAGCGTGAAAATTTCCCCAGATTTGGCACTTGAGGGCAAAAGGTTCAAGGAAGAACTGTCTGATGCGGCCGCGCGCTTCCGGATTTTACTCGGTTTGCTTCCCTTTCTGGCCATGGTGCGTTAGGGCGGGTGATGTTTTCGAGATCGCGTCCCTTCGCGGCGGCCAGGCAAACCGGATGGACTGAAGCGCCGCTGACGGCAGCCTGCTCATGCCTGATGGGCATGGTGCTGCTGGCGATGCTATGCTTCGGCCTGCCGGCGGCGCTAGGCTTTGCGGGGTCTGCGCCAAGCGGTGCCAGTGTCGGTGTCGAGCGGTCGGGCGAGGTGGCGGCGCTGCTGCGTGTCACCGGCAAGGCGCAAGCGCTGGAAGTTCGTGCCGGCCGTCCGCTCCTGGTCAAGTTCGCCGGCGGCCATCCCGCGCTTCCGGTCCCCGACGCTGTTTTTCTTTGGGCCGCACGGACATCGCAAAGAGCGATGGTTTCGGGATATGGGGCCGCCTCGGTTCCCGGGGCGCGCACCAACCAGCCGCGCGCACCGCCGACCATCACGGCCTGAGCGGTCCAGAACCGTACCCTTCACCTCATCGTTATTCCTGTTTGCGTCGTGATCGTGCGGCGGCTGTCGGCCGCGCAGCGGTCGCGCGGCGCGTCATTTCCGGATCATTTCCATGCAACAACGCATCAAGACATTCAAAACCCTGTCGCGTGTGGCTTCGGCTGCCGCGTTCCTCTGCGTCCAGGCGCTCATCTGCATCGGAACCGTCTATTGGGCGGTTGCCGAGACGCTCGGCCTGTCGGCGATGGCGGCCCTTGTTCTCGGCGGCATCTTCGCCGTGCCGACGGCATTTGTACTGATCACCGCCATTCGCATGGCCTTCGACGCGGAGACGGATTCGGCGAACCAGTGAGCATATGGCACCCAGGACAGATCTCGGATGCGCGATTTCTTTGGCGCGATGTGGCCCGCGACCCAAGAGACGACACATTTCTGAGCCAAAAGCCGGTCAAAGCAACTTTTGACGACGAACGGCGTTGCCTCGGCGACGCCGTTCGGGAGACGGGAAATGGATAGACTGCAATTCGAGGTGCCGGTGCGCATAGCGCCTGGATCCGATCTGCCAGTCGAGGAAATC
Organism: Mesorhizobium sp. M1066; assembly: GCF_040318635.1. NCBI lineage: Bacteria > Pseudomonadati > Pseudomonadota > Alphaproteobacteria > Hyphomicrobiales > Phyllobacteriaceae > Mesorhizobium > Mesorhizobium sp. M1066. Next base: position 67,873 of record NZ_JAMYMR010000030.1, on the reverse strand, counting down.
TATGGCGTCGAACAGGCGCTCGATTTTCTCCAGGACTGGCCTGCGCGCCGTCAGGGCCCGATCTATCAGAAAGCGTTCAACGCCTGCTTTGGCGCCACGGTGGATGTGGTCAAGACCGAGGATGCCTGCCGGGCATTCATGGCGTTTTGCCGCGCCAGTGGACTGATGGCCAGGGACATGATGACGCCGCGCAAGCGCGGCGGTGAGGCGAGGGCGCTCCAGGCCTGAGGGCCGTCGTCCGTTTCGCTTGCCCCGATTCCTACGTCAACGATCGCGTTTGAACGCACGCGGCGATGTCGCGAGCGTAGGGCTGCGCCCTTTTCGTCCCCGACGACCGCAGCACGCTGCACCCACGTCAGCGCCGTTAAGCTTCCGTTTCCACCTTCCCGGCTACGCCATTGCTTGTTGGCGATGGTTGATTCGTTGCGTCAGTCTCATGGTTTGGAAGATGTCCCCAGAAAAAGTCCGTGCATTCCCGATCGACCGTCAGGTATTCTTGGTCAGGGAGGTTGCTGCCAAGCTCGGCAACCTGCATGGCGAGACCGCCACCTCGTTCTGGAGAGCCAAGGCGTCGGAGTTGCTCGATCTTGTGGTCGGATCCGGCAGGGACAGAACGGCAGCCAGCGATGAAGTGCGCAGGTTTTTCCTGGCCGTGCAGCGAGAGATGTTGGCTGATACGGCCTCGGAGTCGATGCCAATTCTTTCCGCTTGAAGCAAATGTTCGCGCATCCGGCCTCGAATATTTTCTCCAATAGTGTGAAAAAACCGGCCTTTCTGTGATTTCTGTGCCAAAGCGGCAACAGCGCACCTAAATTACATCACCTCAATTCTTGGGAGCCCCCGTTGCTGCTGCAATCTGATAGGTTGCATTAGCAAGGGGCGATTCGTGCCGATGCGGCGCGGGTCTGGGGGTGATGATGACTCGTGTTCGATCGAGAGCAGTCGAGTCTCGTGTTGTTTCGTGGTTGAGACAGAGATTTCGGGGCATTTCAGGTCGGGCGAGGCTGGCGGCCGTGGCGTTGCTCATGGCGTCTGCATTGCTTGTGAGTTCGACCGACCCCGCCAGGGCGGCTTGCGTCGCTGCCGGTGGAAATGTCGAAAATTGCACCGATGCAATATCGTCTCCCGCCGACCTTAGTTTCACCGCACCCGGCACCACGACGCTCAACGTCAACACGCTGACGATCGACCCCAGCCGCATATCTTTGACCGGTACGGGGTCGAGCCCGGCGCCGGCAACGGAAGTCCAGCACTACACCTGCAGTACCGGCAACGCGGCCGACTGCACGATTACGCCGGGGACACCGGCCTCAGGGAACAATCCGGCGACAGCCGAGAGTTGTGCGGTCAAAAGCGGTGCCCCGTCGGGGACAACTTGCATCGCGCCACCCACTACCGCTGCGGGCGGGCCATCCGGCAATTCCGGTCCGACACTCACGGTCAACTATAGCCAGCCGGGGGCCAGCGCCAATGTGCCCGGCAGCGGCGCGGTGATCGCAACAGGTACCATCGGCGTGCTCGGTGCCTCGAATGGCAGCCGCGGCGGCAATGGCAGCAACGGCTATGTCTTCTCCAATGGTGGCGATGGCGGTAACGGTGCCGATGGCGGCACCGTCACCGTCAATGTCACAGGGGCCGTGAGGACCAGCAACAATTGCGTGCTGCCCATGGGTTGCCCGAACGCTGGCATTGTTGCGAGCAGCGTCGGCGGTGACGGCGGTGACGGCGGCGATGCCAAAGGCATTTCGGGCAATGCTGGCGATGGCGGCCTGGGCGGCGTCGGCGGCAATGCCACCGTCAATTTCAACGGCGGCACCGTCGAGACATCAGGTAATTACTCTGCAGGCATCGTCGCCATCAGCCAGGGCGGCCATGGCGGCAATGGCGGCGGCGGCGGCGGCCTGGTCTTCAATCCGGGCGGCGGCAGCCCGGCCGGCAGCGGCGGCAACGCCAATGTCTTCACTGGCGCCGGCACCACGATCACCACCTATGGCATCTATTCGCATGGCATCGCCGCCCAGTCGATCGGCGGCGGCGGCGGCGGCAGCGCCGGTGGTTTCGGCTTGTTCTCCTCCTCCGGCGGCAGCGGCGGCAATGGTGGCAATGGCGGCATCGTTCAGGTCACCAACAATGCCGCGATCACCACCTGGGGCAACAATTCGCAAGGCATCCTGGCGCAGACCATCGGTGGCGGCGGTGGTGACGGCGGTTCGAACTTCGGCCTGTTCGCCTCGGGCGGCAGTGGTAGTCTCGGCGGCAATGGCGGTCCCGCCAACGTCGTGACCGTCGGCGTCACCAATTCGGGCGCTATCATCACGCATGGCCAGGAATCGAACGGCATCCTGGCGCAGTCGATCGGCGGCGGCGGCGGCAATGGCGGCAATTCGGGGGGCCTCGTCTCGCTCGGCGGCAATGGTGCCTCGACCACCAATGGCGGCATCGTCGAGGTGACGAACACCGCGGCCGGCTCGATCGACACGGACGGCAAGCAATCAGCCGGCATCTTCGCGCAATCGGTTGGCGGCGGCGGTGGCAATGGCGGCACTTCCGGCGGCCTCGGCGGCAACGGCGCTCGGGTGACGGTCACCAACGCCGGCGATATCGAGACCGGCAAAGATGGTGCCGGTTCGGTCAATTCGGCCGGTATCTTCGCGCAATCGGTGGGCGGCGGCGGCGGCAATGGCGGCGGCGCCTTCTCCGGCGGCATCGGCTTCAGCGTGGCGCTTGGCGGCGCGGGCGGGAGTGGTGGTACGTCCGGCGCCGTGGAGGTGCTGCGCGACGCCAACGATACCGCCTATTCTATCATCACCCATGGCGACATGTCCGATGCCGTTTTCGCGCAGTCGATCGGCGGCGGCGGCGGCAATGGCGGATTCTCGGTCTCGGGTGCGGTGGGAGCGCTTGCGCTCGCCATGGGCGGGGCCGCGGGCAACGCCAGCGACGGCAACACCGTGACAGTGGAGACCGCAGGATCTCTGACCACCTATGGAAACGGCTCTCGGGGCATTTTCGCCCAATCGGTCGGCGGTACGGGCGGCAATGGCGGCGCGGCAATCGCGGTTGCGGTCAACGCCACCGGCACATTTGCGGCGGCGATCGGCATTGGCGGCAATGGCGGCGCGGGCGGTGCATCGAAACTCGTCACCGTATCGAGCCTCAGCGACATTTCGACGGCCGGCGACAATGCCGGCGGCATCGTCGCGCAGTCGGTCGGCGGTGGCGGTGGCAATGGCGGCTATTCGATTGGCGGGGCTATCGGCGGCGCGGTCGGCATTGCCGTCAACATTGGCGGCAAGGGCGCCGGCGGCGGCGCCGGTGCGGACGTCAACGTCGGCAGCGCCGGCTCGATCCACACGACCGGCGACAATTCGGCAGGCATCCTGGCGCAATCGATCGGTGGCGGCGGCGGTAATGGCGGCTTCACCGTTTCGGCAGCACTTGGCGGCGGCGCGGCGAGCGTCGGCCTTGGCGGCGCGGGCGCCGACGGCAGCTCGGCCGGAAACGTCGTCATCAATGCCGATGGCGCCAATCATGCGGTTGCCACCGGCTATGCCGGCACCTGGAATCTCGTCACGGAAGGCAAGAATGCTGTCGGCGTCCAGGCTGAAAGCATTGGCGGCGGTGGTGGCAATGGCGGCTTCTCCGGCGGCATCGCGGCCGGCGGCCTTGTCGGTGTCGGCGTCAATCTTGGCGGCTCGGGCGGTGGTGGCGGCGATGCCGGTACGGCAACCGTGAACAACGGCAAGAAAGTCGGCAACGCCGTCACTCAAAACAGCATCCTGACGATTGATGACGGCTCGATCGGCATCCTGGCGCAATCGATCGGCGGCGGTGGCGGCAATGGCGGTTTCGCCGTGACGCTGAGCGGCTCCGGCTCCTTCGAGGGCGCCGGCGGGTCGGCCTCGGTTTCGATCGGTGGCAGCGGCGCGACGGGTGGTATCGGCAAGCATGCCGAAGTCAACAATTACGGCAACATCGCCACCTACGGTAAACAGGCCGCCGGCATCCTGGCGCAGTCGATCGGCGGCGGCGGCGGCAATGGCGGCTTCAGCGTTGCCGGCACGTTCACCACGGGTGCGTTGGGCGCCTCGGTCGCGGTTGGCGGCAGTGGCGGCACCGGCCAGACCGCCGGCTCGGTGACCGTCACCTCGACCGGCAACATCGAAACGCATGGCGACCAGTCGGTCGGCATCCTGGCGCAATCGGTTGGCGGCGGCGGCGGCAATGGCGGTTTCGCCGGTGCCGGTTCGATCACGCTGCAAGGCGTCAGTGCCGCCGTCGGGCTCGGCGGCAAGGGTGCGGGCGGCGGCAACGCCGATATCGTCCATGTCACATCGACCGGCAACATCACCACCTCCGGCGACCAGGCGATCGGCATCCTGGCGCAGTCGGTTGGTGGCGGTGGCGGCAATGGCGGCTCGACCGTCTCGCTGGCGCTCGGAATGGACGCCGGCATCGGCGTCGCGCTTGGCGGCAGCGGCGGCGCGGCCGGCAATGGGCTCGGCGTCACTGTCATTTCGACAGGCAACATTTCGACCGGCGCCGATTTCACGTCCGGTGACGTGCGCGGCACCGGTGCTGCGGGCATTCTGGCGCAATCGGTCGGCGGCGGCGGCGGCAATGGCGGCTTTGCCGGCACACTCGGCGGCGGCAAGTCGATCGCGGTCGGCGTGGCGCTTGGCGGCAAGGGCGCCGGCGGCGGCAGCGCCGACATCGTCACCGTCACCTCGACGGGCAACATCTCGACCAATTTCGACAATTCGTCCGGCATCATCGCGCAGTCGATCGGTGGCGGCGGCGGCAATGGCGGCTTCAGCGTGGCCGTCAGCGGCGCGCTCGGCGATCCGGACGCAGCGACGGCATCGGTGGCGATCGGCGGCAAGGGCGGCATTGGCGGCGTCGGCAAGGCGGTGACGGTGACCAGTACCGGCACCATTGCCACGACGGGCAAATTCTCCAACGGCATCTTGGCACAGTCGATCGGCGGCGGCGGCGGCAATGGCGGCTTCGCGGTCGCGGGTTCGGCCACGACCGGCAATGCCGGCATCGGCGTCGGTATTGGCGGCGCGGGCGCGACCGGCTCGATCGCCGGCAATGTGATCGTCAACAGCTACAGCGTTGCCTTGAACGGCCAGCCGGTGTTGCAGGCGCCTGCCGGCACCGCCGCGAAGATCTGGACCCAGGGCGACAACTCGTCCGGCATCTTCGCGCAATCGGTCGGCGGCGGCGGCGGCTCGGGCGGCTTCGCCGGCAGCCTCGGAATCGGGCTGGGCGGTGGCGGATTGGGCGTCAGCGTCGGCGGCAGCGGCGGAGCAGCGTCGAATGCCGGCACGGTCGCTGTCGCCAGCTACAACAACATCCTGACCAGCGGAAAAGACGCCTTCGGCATCCTGGCGCAGTCCGTCGGCGGCGGCGGCGGTAATGGCGGCTTCGCCATCGCGCTCTCGGGCAGCAAGGACCTTGCCGGCAGCGTCGGTGTCGGCGGTTCGGGGACCAGCGGCGGCGACGCCAACATCGTCACCGTCGACAGCCACGGCAATATTGAGACCGATGGCGATGGCTCGCATGCCATCTTCGCGCAATCGGTCGGCGGTGGCGGCGGCAATGGCGGCTTCGCGGTCTCCGGCAGCCTGGGCGGCACGGGCAGTCTGTCGGTGGCTCTCGGCGGCGGTGGCGGCGCCGGCGGCGATGCAAAATCGGTTACCGTCACCAGCGCCGGCAATCTGCGCACCGAAGGCGGCAAGGCCGACGGCATCCTGGCGCAGTCGGTGGGCGGCGGCGGCGGCAATGGCGGCTTCACGGGCGCTCTTGCCATCGTCGGCGATGGCGGCGCGATCGGCGTCGGTGTCGGTGGTACTGGCGGCGGTGGCGGCGATGGCGATGTCGTCACGGCCACCTCCATCGGCAACATCGTCACCATCAAAGCCAATTCGAACGGCATCCTCGCGCAGTCGGTCGGCGGCGGCGGCGGCAATGGCGGCGCGGCCGTGACGTTGTCTGGGGCCGGCAAGCAAGGCAGCGCCTCGGTGTCCGTTGGCGGCAAGGGCGGCAGCGGCGGCATTTCCAGGCTGGTCACCGTCAACAACACCGGCACGATTGACACCACCGGCGATCTTTCGAACGGCATCCTGGCACAGTCGATCGGTGGTGGCGGCGGCAATGGCGGCTTCTCCATCGCCGGCAACATGACGGTCGACGGCGCCGGCGGCGCCAGTGTCAGCATTGGCGGTTTTGGCGGTCTCGGCAAGGATGCCGGCGCGGTCATCGTCAACAGCAATGTCGGTACCACGCTCGCCAACAACAATGCGACCATCCACACCAGGGGTGGCGATGCGAACGGTATCATGGCGCAATCGGTCGGCGGCGGCGGCGGCAATGGCGGTTTCTCCGGCGCGCTCTCGGTCACCGGTCCGAACGCCAAGGCTGCCATCGGCATTTCCATCGGCGGCTTCGGCGCCGGCGCCGGCAACGGCGAGGCCGTCACCGTCACCTCGGTCGACAACATCCTGACCGAAGGCAATGGCGCCAACGGCATCTTCGCGCAATCGGTCGGCGGCGGCGGCGGCAGCGGCGGCTTCTCGTTCGCGGCGGCCGTCAACGGTACGCTCGGCAAGGGGCAGGGCACCAAGGCGGCGATTTCGGCTTCACTGGGCGGCCTCGGTGGCTCGGCCGGCGACGGCAGAAACGTCACGGTCGACTCGACCGGCATCATCCAGACCACCGGGATCAAGGCCTTCGGCGTGCTGGCGCAGTCGGTGGGCGGTGGCGGCGGCAATGGTGGCCTCAGCGTCACCACCAGCCTCAGCCTCGGCGAGAACGGCAATCAGATCAGCGCTTCCGTGGGTGGTGTCGGCGGTGGCGGTGGCGCTGGCGGCGACGTGCTGGTGACGCGCCACGGCGCGACCATCACCGGGGGCGACCAGGCGGTCGGGCTCTTCGCGCAGTCGATCGGCGGCAGCGGCGGCAATGGCGGCATGTCGATTTCGGGCGTCATCGCCGGGACCGACGCCAAGACCTTGTCGGCGAGCGTCGGCGGCTTTGGCGGCGTCGGCAGCAATGCCGGCAAGGCGACGATCGACAACAACGGCGCTGTCTCGACCTATGGTCTCGAAGCACATGCCATCCAGGCGCAATCGGTCGGCGGCGGCGGCGGCAATGGCGGCATGGCCGTCTCGGCGGCCATCGGTTCGCTCGGCACCGGAACCAATCTCAATGTCGGCGTCAGCGTCGGTGGCTTTGGCGGCGACAGCGGCTATGGCGGTGACGTCGTCGTGACCAACCACAGCCTGCTGCAGACCGGTCTGCTGGCGGCCGGACAGACGGTTACCAATGGCGACGGCGCCTACGGCATCTTCGCGCAGTCGATCGGTGGCGGTGGCGGCTCCGGCGGCAATGCGATCACCGGCGTGCTCGGCCTCTCCGGCAACAATCCCGGCACGCAGGCCAATGTCAGCGTCGCGGTCGGCGGCTCCGGTGGCAACGGCAACAAGGGCGGCACGGTCACGATCGAGCAGCATGGCGGCATCGAGACCTCTGGCATGGGTGCATTCGGCATCCTGGCGCAGTCGATTGGTGGCGGCGGCGGCACCGGCGGGCGTTCGAACTCGATCTCGCTGCAACTCGGCGCAAGATGCACGCTGGCCAAGGTCTGCGAACCGGCCGGCGGCAAGCCGAACTGGAACCTGCAGGCGACAGTCGGCGGGGCAGGTGGAACGGCCAATGACGGCAACACCGTCAACGTCTCCAACTACGATTTCATCACCACCCATGGCGACAAGTCGTCGGGCATCGTCGCTCAGTCGATCGGCGGCGGCGGCGGCATGGGCGGCGACGCCTATATCGGCACCACCGGCCTTGTCGCCATTCCCTACGTGCCGCTTGACCCGACAATTCTTTTGGCCCCGCTCGGCACATCAAGTCTCAAGCGTTCCGGCTCGGTCGCCATCGGTGGCAGCGGCACCGGCGGTGGATCCGGCGGCACCGTCATCGTCAGCAATGAGGGCATCATCACCACGCATGGCCAGAAGTCGGACGGCATCCACGCGCAGTCTGTCGGCGGTGGCGGTGGTGACGGCGGCGACGGCATGGCCGGCGCGGTCGGCACCGTTGGCCTCGGCGGCAGCGCTGGTGCGAGCGGCAATGGCGGCTCAGTGACCGTTACCAACGGCAAGCTCGATCTGTCCCAGGTGACCATGGCCACGATCGAGACCTTCGGCACCACGCCGTGGGCGCCCGGGGCCCGCGGGGCGCCGGGGGGTGCACAACTGGGGCATTCGGCCGGCATCTTCGCGCAATCGGTCGGCGGCGGCGGCGGGTCCGGCGGCGGCGCCGGCGCGCTGCTGGCGATCGGCGGCGGCGGTGGCGCTTCAGGCGCCGGTGGCCATGTCATCGTCAACAATTACGGTGGCATTCTCACCCATGCCGATGATTCTGTTGGCATCTTCGCCCAGTCGGTCGGCGGCGGCGGCGGCGCCGGCGGCTCGCTCGGCATCACCGCTCTCGGCGTCGGCGGCAGCGGCGGCTCCAGCGGCGGCGGCGGCGCGGTCGATGTCGCCAATGTCGCGATGATCGAGACGCATGGCATCGATTCCTACGCGATCCAGGCCCAGTCGGTTGGCGGCGGCGGCGGCTCCGGCGGCGGCAAGAATGGCGGTATCACCGGCTCGATCCCGGCGCTGATCGCCATCGGCGGTTCAGGTGGTTCGAGCGGCGCCGGCGGCGTCGTCACCGTCACCAACTTCAACATCCTGCACACCTACGGCGCCGGCGCCGATGCCATCAACGCCCAGTCGGTCGGTGGCGGCGGCGGCTCGGGCGGACGGGCGATCGGCTTCATCGCGGTCGGCGGCAAGGGCGGCAGCTCCGGCAAGGGTGGCCACGTCACCGTGACCAACAACGCCGCCGGCGCGATCACCGTCGAGGGCTTGGGTGCGCACGGCATCTTCGCGCAGTCGATCGGTGGCGGCGGTGGCAATGGCGGCGGCGCGTTCGCCGCCAGCATCGTGCCGGTTGCGATCGGCGTTGGCGGCGATGGCGGCAGTTCGGGTGACGGCGGCGTCGTCACCGTCAACAACCATGGCCGCATCACGACGATAGAAGATGCGTCGGTGGCGATCTTTGCCGAATCGATCGGCGGCGGTGGCGGCAATGGCGCCATGAGCGTTTCCGCGGCTCTCAGCCCCGGCGCCTTCACTTTCGGCATCGGTGGCGCCGGCGGCTCCAATGGCAAGGGCGGCGACGTCAACGTCACCAATTTCAGCGACGGTGTGATCCACACAAAGGGCTTCGGCTCGACCGGCATCATGGCGCAGTCGGTCGGCGGCGGCGGCGGCAATGGCGGCGCGGCCTATTCGGTGGCCGGCGGTGCGGCCGGCCTCTCCATCGCGCTCGGCGGCAAGGGTGCGGCCGGTGGCGATGGCGGCATTGTCACCGTCATCAACAATGGCGCGATGCAGCTCGACGGCGACAATTCGGTGGCGATCTTCGCACAGTCGGTCGGCGGCGGCGGCGGCACGGGCGGAACCGCAATCGCAGCGACGATCGGCCCGCCGGTGTTCATCGGCGGCGACACCGGTGCGACCGGCAAGGGCGGTGACGTCACGGTCACCGACACCGGCCAGATCACGCTGACCGGCGACGGCTCGGTCGGCATCTTCGCGCAGTCTGTCGGCGGCGGCGGCGGCGTGGTGACGGCGGGTACCGACGGCATCATCGAAGCCGTCAATGGCGGCAGCGGCAATGGCGGCAAGGTCACCATCAACAGGAATGTCGCCATGGTGATCACCGGCGACAATTCGGTCGGTGTGTTCGGCCAGAGCATCGGCGGCGGCGGCGGCGTCGGCGGCCATGTCGGCAATTTTCTCGGCCTCGAACAGGCGAGCGTGATGCCGACCCCGCAGGGCTTCTCGGGTTCTGCCGGGGGCAGCGGCACCGGCGGCGGCATCGAGTTCACGCAGACTGCCGACCTTGACGTGACCGGCAAGAATTCCTTCGCGCTGATGGAACAGAGCGCCGGCGGCACGAGCAATGGCGACATCAAGGTCACCATCGCCACCGGCGTGAAGATCACCGGCGGCTCCGGTGCGGGTGCCGGCGTCAACTTCAAGGACGGCAACAGCAATCTGCTGACCAATAACGGTCTCGTCCGTTCGGTGCTGCTGATCGACGGCTACGCCATGCGCGGCGGTGACGGCAACGACACGTTCGACAATTACTTCGCGACAGTCGGATCGGTCGGACTCGGCGGCGGCCTCAATGTTTTCAACAACAGGGCCACCGCCCTTTACCTGATGGGCGACACCGTCGATCTCGGCCTGACCGGCCAGCTCAACAATGACGGCCTAGCGGCGCCCGGCGGGCTCGACCGCGTGATGACCACCGAGGTCAATGGCAGCTGGTCGCAAGCCGCCACCGGGGTCTATCTGCTCGACCTCGATCTCGACCCCGAGGCCGACCGCATCGATGTGACGGGGACGGCCGACGTCAACGGTTTCGTCAACATCAACATCATGGAGCCAGGCGCGGCCTCGCCAGGCAACGAGGATTATATCATCCTGCATGCGCTTGGCGGCGTGACCGACAAAGGTTTGAAGCTGAACTCCATACCGAGCGCGGTGGCGCAGTATTCGCTGAAATATCCCAATCCCGAGGATGTCGTCCTCAATGTAGACATCAATTTCGCCCGCGCCGGCCTGACCGAGAACCAGACGGCGGTGGGTTCGGCGATCAACGCGATCCAGACCGATCTGACGTCGCCGAACTTCACCAAGATCGCCAGTGCGATCTTCTACATTCCGACGCTCGACCAACTGGGTGCTGTCTACGACACCATCTCGGGCGAGGGCGTCAGCGGCTTCCAGCAGCCGGAGTTCGACGCCAACAGCACCTTCCAGGCGGCAATGAACCGACAGTCGGACGCCTGGCGTATGGGGATGGCCACGGATCCGATGAGCCAGTCCGTCGCGGTGCCGGAGACGGCCTACGCGGAACCACCGGGCAAAGCCAATCCATTCGACGACATGGTGAAGGCTCCCGATGAGCGGCGCTGGAATTACTGGGCGACGGCCGGTGGCAATTCGGGTGTCGTTTCCGGCGACCCGATCGTCGGCAGCGCCGGCCTTGGCTACAAGTCCGGCAATTTTGCCGCCGGCCTCGACTCGCAGGGCGATCCCGACATCCTGATGGGCTTCGCGCTCGGCGGGGTGGCGTCTTCGTTCGCTGTGCCGGATCGCGAAACCTCCGGCAATATAGTCGGCGGCCATGCCGGCGCCTATGGCGCGCGCAAGTGGGGCCAGTTCTACATCAACGGCTCGCTGGCGATGGACCTCTACTCCAACACGACCGACCGCTTCACTTCGGTTCCGGGTGCGCCCGATCCGCTCAATCCGGTGCCGGCGATATCAAGGGAGCACTGGACCGGCGATTTCATGAGCGCCGGCTTCGGCACCACGCTTGAGGCCGGCTGGCGGCAGCCGGTGGGCTCAGGCGCCATCACACCCTTTGCCGGGCTGCAATTCTCTGCGTTGTCGATGCAGGGTTTCTCGGAAGAATCGCCGAGCGACGGTGCGCTGGGGCTGGACTTCGAGCATCGTACGATCATCTCGCTGCCGGTCTCGCTCGGCCTGCAACTCGACACCTCGGTCGCTGTCGGCGAGACCGCGACGCTGCAGGCCTGGGGCCGCGCGGCCTGGCTGCACGAGTTCAGACCGGACCGCTCTGTCGAACCAACCTTCCAGGCAGCGCCGGGCTATGCCTTCGTGGTGCAGGGTGCGGGAGCGGCGCAGGATGCCGTCGCCGTCAACGCCGGTTTCAAGCTGAACTGGAGCAGCACCACATCGGTGTTCGCCACCTTCGACGGCAAGTTCGCCGACCGGGTACAGACCTATGGCGGCAATGTCGGGTTCAGGGTGAACTGGTAGGGCAGGATCGCTCGCCGGCACGGTGCCCGGGGCCTGTCGCAAGCCGACGCGCCCGCTCTCGCGGTGCTGGCCTCGCGCATTTGCCAAAATGCGCGCTTGGGAGTTGGTCAGCCAGCGAAACACTTCTTTTTTGAAGCCAATGGACCACTGCTCAAAAATGCAACGAACTTTTTAGCCATTCGTTCATTTATGCGTGCTTTCTAATTTAAGCCATGGCCTTGAGTAGCTTCACCCGTCTTCGGCTTGTAATGGACGCCATGCGCCGGAGCACGGTCGCAAATGTCGCTACCATTTTTGCCCTCACCTTGCCGGTCGTTGTCGGCGCTGCGGGCTTCGGCGTGGAGACGTCCTATTGGTACTACAACAGCCTGAGGTTACAGGCGACGGCCGATGCAGCCGCCTATGCCGGAGCGCTCGAACAGATTTCGGGTTCCGACAAGCAGACGATCGTCGCGGCCGCGACCCAGTCCGCGGCGTCGAACGGGCTGGGCTCGGGCACGATCGTCGTCAATACGCCGCCGGTGTCTGGTCCGAATACGGCGAAAAAAGCGGTCGAGGTGATCGTCGGCCAGCAGCTCGACCGGATGTTCACCCTGATCTTCACGCAGGACAAGGTTCCCGAACAGGCGAGGGCGGTGGCCGTCATTACCGATGCCTCGAGTGCCTGCATACTCGCGCTCGATCCGTCCGCGTCGCAGGCGGTGCTGTTTTCCGGCAACACCAGCGTTAAGGTCACCGGCTGCTCGGTGATGTCCAATTCCATCGCCTCCGACGCCATCAAGCTTCAGGGCTCGGCAGGCCTGCAGGCCGATTGCCTGATATCGGCGGGCGGTGTCTCTCTCAGCAATCCCGTCACGACCGTCTGCGCGGCCCCGATCACCCAGGCGCTGCCTGCCGGCGATCCATTTGCCGATCTGCCGGCTCCGACGTCCTCGGCCCCCTGCCAGAACGACAACAAGGCGACGCTCGGTCCAGGCACCTATTGCAGCGGCATGAACCTGAAGGGCAATGTCACGCTTTCGCCCGGCGTCTATGTCGTCCAGGGCAGTTTCAGGATAAACGCCAACGCGGCCATCACCGGCACCGGGGTGACCATCTTCATGTCGGGCAGCTCGACCGTCAGCATGAATGGCAATGCGTCCGTGAAGCTCAGCGCCGCGACTTCGGGCACCTACTCGGGCGTTCTGTTCTACGGCGACAGGACCGGCATGAGCGCATCCAGCACATTCAACGGCACAGCGGAATCGCTTTTGACCGGGGCCATCTATTTCCCCAAGCAGCAAGTGAGCTATCTTGGCAACTTCTCGGGCAATGGCGGCTGCACCAGGGTCGTCGCCAATACGATTCAATGGTCCGGTAACTCAACCATCAATCAGGATTGCTCGAGCCTCGGAGTGCCCAACATTCCAGCCGCGCGGTCCGTGGCACTGTCCGAGTAGCTCCGTGGGGCGCCGATCGATGCCGATCCTTGGCGATGATTCGGGCGTTGCGGCGGTCGAGTTCGCGATGGTGCTGCCCATTCTGTGCCTGGTGCTGCTTGGTATTCTGGACGGCTGGTCCTACGTAACGAGCTCACTGTCGATGCGCGCCGGTGTGAAGACCGCCGCGAACCTGGTCATGAGCGGATCGACCGATGATGCGGCGACCCAGGCCCTTGCCATTGCGAGCTGGGAAAATCGACCGGAAGACGGCCAGGTCACACTAAGCCACATCCGTATGTGCGGGACGACCGTGGTCGAGGCTTCCACCATGTGCAGTGGGCCGAAGGTGCCGTCGATCTATGTCCAGATACAGGCATCGGGCACCTGGGTGCCGCCAATTGCCTTCGGCGCATTTGCCACTTCCACCGTCATCGGTCACCAGGAGATGATCCGTGTCCGCTAGGGTAAGCACGTTCCGGCGGGATCGATCGGGCGGGGCCGGGCTGGAGTTCGCGCTGATCGCGCCCTTCCTTGTCATGCTGCTGTTCGGAATATTCGCTTTTGGCTGGTCGATGCATTCGGTCTCCAGTGTTCGCTATACGCTGGAGACGTCAGCGCGCTCGCTGCAGCTTAAGAACACGCTGACCCAGGCCGACATTCAATCGATCGCCACGCAGAAATTGCAGGCCTTGGGGTTCAAGGACGTGAACGTCACCATCGCCATCGACCCGGTGAGCGGCGGCTTCCGCATGGCGCATCTGACCGCCGCCTATGCCTTCGTCATCGACTTTCCCTACTTCAGTTCCTTCCCGATCAACTACGCGACAACCGTTACGGTGCCGCTGCTTGGCAGCGGCTAGGCTGAGGCCGACAGCCATCGGCGAGAATGCGCGCTAGGGCTCTGCTTATTTGTACGCTTTGAACGCGATCAGGCCACCGAGAATGGTTATCGCCGTCAGGATCAGCGCCCACGACACGATGTTGTGTGACAGACGCCTGCGGCGACCGCGCAGGGCCCGGTCCCGCCAGCGTTTGGCCTGATCAGCCCCTGTGTTTTGTCGATCCACGTCCTTCTCCGCGAGCAGAATCCGACTATGCCGGCTGGTGTCCAGATCGGCACCGGTTTTGGCGGTCGCGATGCAAGCTTGGCACTCAGCCTGCTTTTGATGGCAGGGGGCTAGATAATATATTCAGTAGTGCTAATATTAAGGTGACGTAAGGTCATATCCGACCATCTGTCGGGTGCAATGTGGGGGTTCCAATGAGAGTGGCTATATTTTGCGCGGCTTTCGTTTTCGCTGCAACTGGTGTCGCTGTTGCCAAGGAAAAGAAGGCGGCGGTCAGTGACGCCGCCGCCTTGTGTTCCACCAACCCGTCAGCCAAGAAGCCCGTTCCAAATCTGGACTGTGGTTTCACGGGAACCGCCAAATCGGAAGATAGCGGCGCAAAGGCAGAGCCGCGTCTTGGATACGACTCCAATCCGTGGATTATAACGGGCTTCTGACTTCGCATTGGCGGATGCCGGTTGAAGCGCTGAAGAGGGGCGTCTTAAGCGGCGGGCGCCCGTTTCAGGTAGGCTCCGCACGCGCACCAGGCAAATAAACACGGACCTACCACTGCGGGTTTTTCCCGTCATCGCAGTGCCCCGAGAGCCCAACTCAACCGTGCAATGAAAAGCCCGCCACGGGGGCGACCTGCGGCGGGCTCTTGGAGCGGCTACATCCCTGAGGAATCGACCACTTTGTAGCGGGATTATGACCCGTGTGACCGCGTTAGCCTATGGTGTGATCGCGGAAGACTGCGCGTCAGTTGAAGACCGCGGCAGAGAGCCAAGCGAAATTGGCCAACATTGGGAGGGAAGTTTGCGCTAAACGCCAATTTTTCTGGTACGCCCAAGGGGAATCGAACCCCTGTTACCGCCGTGAAAGGGCGGTGTCCTAACCGCTAGACGATGGGCGCGCTCAGACGAAGCGGCTTATACTGGCGTTGTGCGCAACCGGCAACCCGTCAGGTGCCACCTTGGACAACTTTTTTCCGGGCCTGCCAAATCAACGATTTCCCGAGGTTGGCGAGCTTGACGATTAGCGGGGACGCCGCATCGCTCTGCTCCGGAATGATGAAGTTGGGAAGGCTTCGGCCAATCCGATATTCGGGATGCCAACGGAACGATCTTGGCCGCCAGCAGATCTCAGATCCGCGCTAGCCGTCACCGCCGCTGCGCCGGCGGCAGCGCCAGTTCCAGTCGCGCTCGGGACCGACGTCGACGTGAACCGATTCTGTGTGGCAGTATGTGCCGACGCCGCCGCGGCCGGGCATGGTCCGGATGTAGCTCGCCAGTTCCCACTTCGAAACACCGGGCACCTGGATGTCGGCGGCGGCGCAATACATGTGCAGCGAATTTTTAGCGCCGTTGGCGCGCCGGTTGCGGGCCGGGTCGCGATAGCCTGACGTCACCATCATCTTGCGGCCGTAGTGACCTTCGATCGTCTTCAGCACGCGCACCAGCGACGGCTTCAGGCAGGCCACGTCGACGCTCTCGTTCTGCTTGAGCAGCCCGTTGGGTGCCAACCGGGCCATGCCGGCGGCGGACGCAACTTGATAGGAGCCGCCGATTGGCCCCTCATCCTCGTTGAGGTCGACGTCGCTTTCGTCGTCGAGGCCGGACTTGCGCTTGATCTCGAACAGGGCCGTCTGGCGCACGCCGGGCAGGGCATCGCTGCCAGTGACGTGGCCGGTATCGCCGCCGAGCGAAGCCAACTGCACCGGCTTGGCCGTGGAATTGGCCGAGGCAAGCGTGATGATCGGCTTTGCCGCTGCTGGCGCCGCTTTTGCCTGCGCCGGGGGCTGCTCGCCCGTCCGGGCGTTGCTGATGAGGGGGGCTGGTGTCGCCGAGGTTGGCGTTGCGCCAAACATCGAGGCCAGGAAGCCTTTCTTCTTTGGTGCTTCGGCCTGCGGCATCTCGCCAGCCGTCACATAGACCGGGTTGTTCATGGCCGGAGCGGCAGCGGGCTTCGGCGCCGCCACGTCGGCATCGGCAGTGGCAATCTGCTGGGCGACCGCGTCGGTCTGCTGCGCGGTCTGTGCCTGCTGCGTCAGCGATTGCGGCGTGTTTCCAACGATGGTTTCGGCGCCCGCCGGCGTGGTGAGCGGAAAGGCAGCTCCCGGTTTGGACACAGGCACATAGGCCACCTTTTCAGGCAGCGCCGTATCGCTTGCCGTCATCACCGTCGTCTGCTCGGTCGTGATATCAGACGAATCGGAGGCGATCGCCTTGCCGCTGGAGGCAGCGCTTATGTCCGATGCGGTGGCATTGTAACCGGGCATTCCGACCGACATTGTCGGGTCGCCAGCCGAAGTGCAGGAGGCCAGAAGCAAGGAGCAGAGCGCAGCCACAATGGCGCGGCGTTCTCCCTTTGCGAGGCTCCATCCTGCTGATTTCAAAGTCAAATTCCCCCTCGATGTCCGGTCGGTATATCCTTGGCGCCACACGCATGCGTCGATGCCAGGGTGACCTTTGTCTCCGATCCGGAAACGAGACCTGTGTCAAATCCGCAAGCCTGAAAGTATTTTTGCGGTGATTGCCGAATTACGGCCGCTTGATGGTTGACGACACCATTTCGCCCGCTTTTGGCGGTCCGTCAACTCACCACACATTACAGTCCGTTACACACGTACTTTCACATAGGTGCCGGGAGCGTCACCCAAGGTTTTCATATGCTTGCCCGGTTTGCGGGCAGGCACGCGGGTGTTGTCCTTGGCCTCTATCCAGTCTTGCCAATGCGGCCACCAGGATCCTGGATGGTCGGTGGCATTGACTATCCACTGGCTGAAGTCGCCCGTCGGCGTACCCCCGGTCCAATACTGGTATTTGTTGGATGTCGGCGGATTGACGACACCGGCGATATGGCCCGACCCGGCCATCACATACTCGACCGTGCCGCCGAAATATTTCGAGCCGAGGAACACCGAAAGCGCCGGCGCGATGTGATCTTCCTTGGAGGCGAGGTTGTAGACCGGGATGGTGATGTCCCCGAGCGAAACCGTGTGGCCCGCCAGTTCCATCGTGCCTTGCGAAAGATTGTTCTCAAGATAGCAGTTGCGCAGGTAGAAAGAGTGATTGGCCGCCGCCATGCGGGTGGAATCTGCATTCCAGTAGAGCAGGTCGAAGGGCAGGGGATCCTTGCCGCGCATGTAGTTGTTGACGACATAGGGCCAGATCAGGTCGCCTGAGCGCAGCATGTTGAAGGCGGTCGCCATCTTGGTACCGTCGAGATAGCCTTTTTCGCTCATCGACTTCTCCACAGCGGCGACCTGTTCTTCGTCGACGAACACTTTCAGGTCGCCGGCATGGGTGAAGTCGACCTGCGTGGTGAAGAATGTGGCCGATTTTATACGGTCGTCGCCCTCTTGCGCCATCAGCGCCAGTGCCGCCGCCAAAAGCGTGCCGCCGACGCAGTAGCCGATCGCGTTGACGTCGCGTTCGCCGGTGGCCTTCTCGACCGTGTCGAGGCCGTATTGCAGACCCTCGCGGATATAGGCTTCCCAGCTCTTGGTGCCGTGGCGCTCGTCCGGATTGATCCAGGAGATGACGAACACGGTGTGGCCCTGTTCAACCGCCCAGCGAATGAAGGACTTCTGCGGGTTCAGATCGAGGATGTAGAATTTGTTGATCCATGGCGGGCAGATCAGCAGGGGCCGCTTGAGCACCATCTCGGTCGCCGGGTCGTACTGGATGATTTCGGCGACGTCGCTGCGGCCGACCACCTTGCCGGGGGTGGTGGCGATGTTCCGGCCGATCTCGAAGGGGGAGTAGTCGGCCTGCCGCAGCTTCAGGTCGCCCTTGCCGGCGGCGATGTCCTCGGCCAGCATCTTCATGCCGCGCACCAGGTTTTCGCCGTTCGAGGCGACGGTTTCACGGAACAGTTCCGGATTGGTCAGGATGAAATTCGACGGCGAGATGGCGTTGGACACCTGCTTGACGTAAAAGCCGGCCTTGTGGCGGGTGTGCTCGTCCAGACCTTCGGCGTGCTCGACCAGATCGGCCGCCCAGCGCGAGGTGACGAGATAGGCCTGCTTGAGGAAATCGAAGAAGGCATTGCGGCCCCATTCCGGGTCGAGGAAGCGCTTGTCGCCGCGCTCCGGCTTGACCGCGTCTTCGGTGTCTTGCGCGGCGTTGCTGGTGCGCTGAATGGCGTTGGCCCAGACCGTCATATAGCCGGAGAACAGCCGCGTCTGCGCTTCCAGCGCGCGCTGCGGATCGGCAAGCCAGTATTCGCTGAGCTTGGAAAAGGTCTTCACCATATCGACAACGGGCTCGGCGACATGGTCGCGCACGTCGCCTTTTTCGCGCGGCTCAGCCCAGGCGGAAGCTGCCTTGCCGGCCTGCTCGATCATGCGCGCCATGTTCAGGGCGAAGCGTTCCGGGTCCTTCACCAGATATTGCTCGACGGTCGAAGGCTCGTCATCTTCCGCTTTGCCCGAATCGGGTGTTTTGGACATGGTTGGCGGGGTTCCTCCCGAGGCCTTTTCTTGACATATTAACATGGGACATCCGACCGGGCCAATCTCGCTCTACCTCGGCTGCCAGGGAAACAATATGACGATTAATATTGGCGAGACTGTTTTTTTCGGTGCCGGACGTTTTTGCCGCATCGGCGCGGCGATCGTCCTCATCGGGATTGCCGGGTGCTCGAGCACCAACACGAATGGCCCGACGCCTGTCGCTGCGGGTACGGGGCCGAAGGATACCGGCACCTTTCCGAACCTGAACATCAAGCCGCAAGTGGCGGCGTCGCAGTTCACCGAAGCCGAGAAGAACGCCAAGCTCGCGCAATTGAAGGCGGATGAGAATGCGCAGGCGGCAAAGGGCGGCGGCCCGAAGGTCGCCAACCAGGCGGCGCTGACGGATCTGGCCAAGAAGCATGGCGACGAAACGCTGAGGCAGATCGAAGCCAAATGCGACCCCACCCTCGACCCTACCTGCAAATAAGTATATAGCGCGCGCCCAACACCCCCTTCGCTG
Source organism: Mesorhizobium sp. M1066 (assembly GCF_040318635.1). Classification (NCBI taxonomy): domain Bacteria; kingdom Pseudomonadati; phylum Pseudomonadota; class Alphaproteobacteria; order Hyphomicrobiales; family Phyllobacteriaceae; genus Mesorhizobium; species Mesorhizobium sp. M1066. The sequence goes on along the minus strand of NZ_JAMYMR010000030.1, from coordinate 48,512 downwards.
TCTGGAACTGCCATGGAAGAATTTCACAAGGTTCGCCGGCTTCCGCCTTACGTGTTCGAGCAGGTCAACCGGCTGAAGGCCAGTGCCCGATCGCGTGGCGCCGACATCATCGACCTCGGCATGGGCAATCCGGACCTGCCGACGCCCAAGGCTATCGTCGACAAATTATGCGAGGTCGTGCGCGACCCGCGCACGCATCGCTATTCCTCGTCGCGCGGCATTCCGGGCCTGCGTCGCGCCCAGGCCGCCTACTATGGCAGGCGCTTCGGCGTGAAGCTCAACCCCGACACGCAAGTGGTGGCCACGCTTGGCTCGAAGGAAGGCTTCGCCAACATGGCGCAGGCGATCACGGCGCCCGGCGACGTGATCCTGTGCCCGAACCCGACCTATCCGATCCATGCCTTCGGCTTCATCATGTCGGGCGGCGTCATCCGCTCTTTGCAGGTGGAGCCCAATGACGGCTTCATCCCGGCGCTCGAGCGCGGCGTCAAGCATTCGATCCCGAAGCCGTTGGCGCTGATCCTCAACTATCCCTCGAACCCGACGGCTCTGGTCGCTTCGCTCGATTTCTACAAGGACGTGGTCGCCTTCGCCAAGAAGAACGACATCATCATCCTGTCCGACCTTGCCTATTCGGAGATCTATTTCGACGGCAATCCGCCGCCTTCGGTGCTGCAGGTGCCTGGCGCGATCGACGTTTGCGTCGAGTTCACCTCCATGTCGAAGACCTTCTCCATGCCCGGTTGGCGGATGGGCTTTGCCGTCGGCAACGAGCGGCTGATCTCGGCGCTGACGCGGGTGAAATCCTACCTCGATTACGGCGCCTTCACGCCGATCCAGGTGGCGGCGGCACACGCGCTCAACGGCGACGGCGCCGACATCGCCGAAGTGCGCGATATCTATCACAAGCGCCGCGACGTGATGGTCGATGCCTTCGGCCGCGCCGGCTGGACCATTCCGGCACCGGCGGCATCGATGTTCGCCTGGGCGCCAATCCCGGAGCCGTTCCGGCATCTCGGCTCGCTCGAATTCTCCAAGCTGCTCATCGAACATGCCGACGTGGCCGTGGCGCCCGGTGTCGGCTTCGGCGAGCATGGCGACGAATTCGTGCGCGTCGCTCTGGTCGAGAATGAGCACAGGATCCGGCAGGCGGCGCGCAACATCAAGCGCTTCTTGTCGACCAGCGCCAAGCAGCCCAACAATGTCGTGCCGCTCTCCGCTCACCGGTAAGCTTGCCGCACGCAAATTCGATCTGACTTTGAGGGACGTCGCCGGACATGGCTGAAGCATTGCGTGTTGGAATTGCCGGCCTCGGCACGGTCGGCTCGTCGGTGGCGCGTGTGCTGCGCGACAAGGCGGCGGAATTGACCCGCCAGTGTGGGCGTGACGTGATCGTCACCGCCGTCTCGGCGCGTGACCCGAAGCGCGATCGCGGCGTCGATCTCAGCTCGGCAAAGTGGTTCGACGATCCGGTCAAGATGGCGCAGACCGCCGAAATCGACGTGTTCGTCGAACTGATCGGCGGCGACGAGGGTCCGTCGCGCTCATCGGTGAAAGCGGCACTCGAAGCCGGCCGTCATGTCGTCACCGCCAACAAGGCGCTGCTGGCCAAGCATGGCGTTGCGCTGGCCGAAATCGCCGAGAAGAAGGGCGTGCTGCTCAACTACGAGGCGGCAGTGGCGGGCGGCATTCCCGTCATCAAGACGATGCGCGAGGCGATGGCCGGCAATTCGGTCAACCGCGTGTTCGGCATCCTCAACGGCACCTGCAACTACATCCTGACCCGCATGGAGGCCGAGGGCATCTCGTTCGATGCTTGCCTGAAGGACGCGCAGCGGCTGGGCTATGCAGAGGCTGATCCGACCTTCGACATCGAGGGTCACGACACCGCGCACAAGCTGTCGATCCTGACCAGCCTTGCCTTTGGCACCAGGATCGCCGCCAATGACATCTATATGGAAGGCATCTCCAACATCACCCAGGCCGACATCCGCGCGGCCGCCGATCTTGGCTACCGGATCAAGTTGCTGGGTGTCGCCCAGCGCACCGAGAGCGGCATCGAGCAGCGCGTGCATCCGACGATGGTGCCGACCGCATCGGTCATCGCGCAGGTGCATGGCGTCACCAATGCGGTGGCGATCGAAACCGACATTCTGGGCGAGTTGCTGCTGTCAGGCCCTGGTGCTGGCGGCAACGCCACCGCATCGGCCGTCATCGGCGACATCGCCGACATCGCCAAGAGCCGGCCAGGCTTCCAGCATGGTCCGGTCTTCGGCCGGCCGGCGAAGGAGCTGAAACCCTACAAGAAGGCGCAGATGCGCAGCCATGCCGGCGGCTATTTCATCCGCCTGACCGTGCATGATCGCATCGGCGTGTTCGCGGCTATCGCCAAGCGCATGGCCGACAATGACATTTCGCTGGAATCGATCGTCCAGCACGCAGTCAACGGCGAGGCGGCGGCACAGAAGACGGTGATCCTCGTCACCCACGAGACGACGGAGGCGGCCGTGCGCAAGGCCGTCGACGGCATCACCAAGGACGGTCATCTGACCGACAAGCCACAGGTCATCTGTATCGAGCGGGCAGGGTAGTTTTCCGCCCGATAGCCGCACGGGCTCAAGAATCCCGCCAGCATTTTCGCGTCGGTTGATGGCAAGTTGCCACGATCCGTCGGAACGAATTCGCATCGCCGCCGTTCTCTTGGTCAGCAACCAGAGGGAGCCGCTTCATGGCCGATACCAACAAATCCGACACCCCAAACATCGACGAAATCCAGAAAACGCTGGAAAAGCAGATTGCCGAACTGCGCAAGGAGATCACCAAGATCAACAGGAGCATTTCGACACGGGGCGCGGAAATGCTCGATGACGCCAGCGAGCAGGCTTCCGAGTTCTACGACACGGCGGCTAACCGCGCGTCGCGAACCGCACAGCAGTTGCGCAGCCAAGCTCAGTCCGTCTCGGAAATAGCGCGCGAAAACCCCGGTACGACGACTGCCCTGGTCGGCGTGATCGGTTTGCTCGGCTTTATGGCCGGTTTTGCCATAGGTCAGTCGACGAACGATACGTCGCGCCGCTGGTATTGACCACGGCGCGCTAGGGCCGGGTTTGCCGGCTCGTTTTCTTGTTTCAGCACATCATTTTTAAGGAGGGCACTGTGGCTTCATCCGCCTTGATCAGCATCCTGATCACATTCCTCGTCATCATCCTCGTTCTCTATCTTGTTCAGCGCCTGCCGCTCGACGGCCGGATGAGGCAGATCGTGCAGGTTATCGTCCTCATAATCGGCATCATTTCGCTGCTCAAATATCTTGCGGTTTTCTAGCGCCGAAGAGGTCTAACTTTCGCTTTTCAAGGCCGGTCCGGTTCATTGCGGCCGGCTGGCCTTGTTTCAAAAATGCGGTTTAATCGATTGATATTGCTGACTATTCGATAAAATCTTCCGCAGGTCTTGCCGTTGTCATGCTCGTTTGACAAAACAGGCCCGCCTCCGGCGGGGGCCGCATTGCCAACGAGGAAATCACCAGATGAATGTGGCCCAGAACATCGTCGCCGGCCTTGACCGGATACTCACCATGGAACTGGTGCGCGTCACCGAACGAGCCGCCGTCGCGGCCGCCAGGCTGCGCGGGCGCGGCGACGAAAAGGCGGCCGACCAGGTAGCCGTGGATGCCATGCGCCAGGAGCTCAACCGGCTTTCCATCAAGGGCACGGTGGTGATCGGCGAAGGCGAACGGGATGAGGCGCCGATGCTCTACATCGGCGAGGAAGTCGGCACTGGCAAAGGTCCGGCCGTCGATATCGCGCTCGATCCGCTCGAAGGCACGACGATTTGCGCCAAGAACCTGCCCAATGCACTCGCGGTCATCGCGATCGCCGAAAAGGGCAGCCTGCTGTTCGCGCCCGACGTCTACATGGACAAGATCGCCATCGGTCCGGGCTATGCGGACGGCGTCATCGACATCGACGCCTCGGCGGCTGAGAACATCGCCAGCCTCGCTCGGGCCAAGGGCGTCGCTGTATCGGAGATCACCACCTGCATTCTCGACCGGCCGCGCCATGCCAGGCTGATCGATGCCGTGCGCGCCACGGGGGCCGCGATCCGGCTGATCGGCGATGGCGATGTCGCCGGCGTCATCCACACCACGGACCCGGAAGAAACCGGCATCGATGTTTATCTGGGCACTGGCGGAGCACCCGAGGGCGTGCTGGCCGCTGCCGCGCTGCGCTGCACCGGCGGCCAGATGCAGGGCAGGCTGATCCTCGACACGGCGGAAAAGGTTGCTCGCGCGGCAAAGATGGGTATTTCCAATCCGAAACGGGTCTATCGGACGGAGGACATGGCGCGCGGCGATGTGCTGTTTGCGGCCACCGGTGTCACCGACGGCAACATGCTGGCTGGCGTCAAGTTCGGCCACAATTACATCACCACCCACACGATCGTGCTGCGCTCGTCGTCGCGGACGGTGCGCGAGATCAAGGCCCGCCATCAGGATCTGGATAAGTTCTGACGCCCGCTTGCGAAGCCGCCTTGCAATTGTTAGCCATTCGGGCGCATCCGATGCTGGCTGCAGGGATTTGACGATGAAACCGTTCGACTGGCATGCGGATCCGATTTCGCGTGCCACCGCCATCACAAAGTCCTATCGCAACACCCAGAATGTGCGTCGCTTTCTCATCCGGGAATGCGGCAACGCATTCAGGTTCGACCGGCCTTTCATGGCCTGGCTAAAGGACGGTGTGGAAAAGACGATGGGCGATGCGGCCGACGAATGGCTTAGGCGACAGGCTGAAAAGCGGAAAGCGCAGTTTTCTTGACCTATTCCGGGACGGCGCACACCCGTGAATCGCATGGCTGTGCCCGCCTTTGGCCTATAGAGCGTCGCGTGAACGTGACGCGCTTTAAGTTTGTTGCCAATGCAGGTCGTCGCCTCAAAACCGCTGCGCACTTATGGGCGGCATGCATTGTCGTGCGGCCAACTATGAGTTGGCAAAGCGTATGACCGGCGAAAAACGCCTCTTCCTCGATGTCAGGCAGTCGGTATCAGGGGTTTCCTGGGAACATCGGCTGACAGAACGCCAGGACATGATTGCGCTCGCCATCGCGCAAGGCCATGGCGTGCCCGACATCGTCGCGCGGGTGCTTGCCGGCCGTGGTGTCACCACCGAACAGACCGAGCGGTTTCTCGACCCGACGATCCGCGATCTTCTGCCGGATCCGGCATCGCTGACCGACATGGACAGGGCGGCGGCCCGCATCGCCGCCGCGGTGGTGGCCAGGGAAAAGGTGGCGATCTTCGGCGACTATGATGTCGACGGCGCCGCCTCGTCGGCGTTGCTGAAGCGGTTCCTCACGCATTTCTCGGTGCCGTCGGAAATCTACATCCCGGACCGTATTTTCGAGGGCTATGGCCCCAACCCCGACGCCATGCGCGAACTTGTTTCGCGTGGTGCGACACTGATCGTCACTGTCGATTGCGGCACCAACAGCGCCGTTTCAGTCGATGCCGCCAACGAGGCCGGGGCCGACGTCGTGGTGCTCGACCACCACCAGGTCGGCGGTGCCTTGCCGGCGGCAATCGCTGTCGTCAATCCCAATCGCGACGACGACCTTTCCGGGCAGGGCCATCTCTGTGCCGCCGGCGTGGTCTTCCTCGCCCTTGTGCATACGGCCAGGATCCTGCGTAGCCGCATGCCCGATGCCACGCCGCCAGACCTGCTTTCGCTGCTCGATATCGTCGCCTTGGCCACAGTCTGTGACGTGGTGCCGTTGACCGGCGTCAACCGAGCCTTCGTGGTCAAAGGGCTGCAGATGGCGCGCCAGCAGAAGAACGAAGGGCTGGCGGCGCTGGCACGGGTGTCGCGCATCGGCGAGCCGATCAGCACTTTCCATCTGGCCTATCTGATCGGGCCGCGCATCAATGCCGGCGGACGCATCGGCGATGCCGCACTTGGCAGCCGGCTGCTTGCGACCGACGACCCGGTCGAGGCGCGCACCATTGCTGAGACGCTCGACCGGCTCAACCAGGAACGGCAGTTGATGGAGCAGGAGATGCTCGCGGCGGCGCGCGCCGAGGCCGATGCAGAGCTTGCCGGCGGCAATGGCCCGGCTATCGTCGTCACCGCCAGCAACAGCTGGCATCCGGGTATTGTCGGCCTGCTCGCTTCGCGATTGAAGGACCACGCCCGCCGGCCGGCCTTTGCCATCGCCTTCAACACTGTGGGCATCGGCACCGGTTCGGGCCGCTCGGTCTCGGGTTTCGACCTCGGCCGGCTGGTGCGCGAGGCGGCCGTTGCGGGGCTGATCGTCAAGGGCGGTGGCCATGGCATGGCGGCGGGCATCACCGTGGAGCGGGCGAAGCTTGGTGAGCTCAGGGCGTTTTTCGAAGAGCGGGCCGCGGCCGATGTGTTCCGGCTGCAAGGCGAGGAGAGCCTGGCGATCGACGGCGCGCTTGCTGCCGAAGGCGCGACGCTCAGCCTGCTTGACGCGCTGGAAAAGGCCGGACCCTTCGGTGCCGGGCACGCGGCCCCCGTTTTCGCGTTGCCGCGTCACCGATTGGCCGATGCGCGGCCGGTCGGCACCAATCACATCCGCGTCGAGCTGCAATCGGAAAGCGGCGGCCGCATCCAGGCGATTGCGTTTCGCGCCGTCGATACCGCACTTGGCGAATTCCTGTTCAAGAACCGGGGCAAGACAATCCACGTCGCCGGTTCGCTGTCAGGCAATTACTGGAACGGCAACCGCACCGTGCAGTTTCGCATCACCGATGCGGCGCGTGCGTAGGTTTTGATCAGGCGAGAACGGTCTGCAGTCGGGTCAGTTCGCCGATCTGCGCCATCGTCGCCTGATAGCCTAGGTTGATCGCCTCGTCGGCGCGGTGGAACTCGGTCAGGCCGATATGGCTGAGCTTCGGCTGCAGCGACATATCGGGCGGGTCGCCGGCAAGCCTGGCGCGCGAAATGCGGTCCTGGATGATGTTGAAGGCCTCGACCATGACGCCGGTAATGCCGAGCCGCGTCTGATGCGACTGGTGCTCGGCGTCGACCTTGCCGGGCCTTGGTGCGTCCTTTTCGATGACCAGTTCGCCGGCGCTGTGTTTTATCACCGCGGCACGGCCGAACAGATCATAGTGAAGGTTGACCGCCACGACGAGCGGCTGCTCGTACGCGCGGCAGACCGAAACCGGTACGGGGTTGACCAGCGCGCCGTCGACCAGCACGCGGCCATTGCAATTCACCGGCTCGAACACGCCGGGCAGCGCATAGGAAGCGCGCATGGCGGTGATCAATGAGCCGCTCGACAGCCAGATTTCGTGGCCGGTGCGGATTTCGGAGGTGACCGCCACGAACGGCTTAGTCAGGTCCTCAAAACGAATGCCGGCCATGTGCTCGCGCAGCCTTGCATCGAGCTTCATGCCGCCGAACAGGCCGCTGCCGCGCAAATTGAGATCGAGCAGGCCGAAGATGCGGCGCTTGGTCAGGCTGCGGGCGAATTCTTCCAGTTCGTCCAGTTTACCGGCGAGATAGCAGCCGCCGACCAGCGCGCCGATCGAGGTGCCGGCGATCATCGATACTTCGATGCCGGCCTCGTCGAGCGCGCGCAGCACGCCTATATGCGCCCAGCCGCGGGCGCACCCGCCACCCAAGGCGAGCGAAATGCCTGTTTTCTTCTGGGAGTTCGTTTCGGACGCGCCGCCTGACGAGGACAGGCCGTTGGCCTCCCTGACATCTGGTCTGTTACGCAATGACGCCCACTCGAGCATCATGATCTCCCTTGTCCCACGGCTACTATACGAGCGGGCCGTATCGAAATGATGAATCTGTGTGGTCGGTGTCAGGCAGAAGGTTCAAGCTAGTGGTTTCCGATACGTTTTTTCCGCATCGAACAGCGGCTTGCTGCCGTCGTCGGCAAGCGTCCCCTTGCCATCGATCAGCCCCACCGTCCGATAAAAGCATGAACGCCGGCCAGTGTGACAGGTTGCGTCGTGGCCCAACACTTTGACGCGCAACCATATGGCATCCTGGTCACAATCCGTGAGCATCTCGACGACATGCTGAAAATTGCCTGATGTTTCGCCCTTTTTCCAAAGTGCGTCGCGCGAGCGCGACCAGTAGTGGGCTATGCCGGTCTCCAGTGTCAGTGCCAGTGCTTGCGCATTCATATGCGCAACCATCAACAGCATGCCGTCCGCGGCGTCTGTCACGATGACCGTGACCAGCCCGGCTGCATCGAAGCGCGGCGAAAACACCGCGCCTTCCTCAAGCGCTTTCTTGTCTGACGGAGCTTTTGGAAATTCCAGTGCCGACATCGCCGGTCCTTGTTTTGATGGCCGGCGAGGGCCGATCAGACCCCGCCGCCGCGCACCATGGTGACGAAACGGACCTGCTCTTCGGGCGTGTCCTTGAAAACGCCGGTAAAGGTCGAGGTCAGCGTGGTTGAACCCTGCTTGCGGATGCCGCGCATGGCCATGCACATGTGCTCGGCCTCGATCATGACGGCGACGCCGCGTGGATTGAGCACGTCCTGGATGACGCCGGCGATCTGCGCCGTCAGCGCCTCCTGGGTCTGCAGGCGGTGGGCGAAGATATCGACGACGCGGGCGATCTTGGACAGGCCGACGACCTTGCCGTCCGGAAGATAGCCGACATGCGCCTTGCCGATGATCGGCACCATATGGTGCTCGCAATGTGAATGGAATGTTATGTCCTTGACGATGACCAGATCATCGTAGCCGGCGACCTCCTCGAAGGTGCGGCCGAGCTCGTCGGCCGGGCACATGTCGTAGCCACCGAACATTTCGCGGTAGGCCTTTGCCACCCGCTTCGGCGTGTCGACCAGCCCCTCGCGGTCCGGATTGTCGCCGGTCCAGCGCAAAAGCGTGCGCACGGCGGCTTCGACTTCGGCTTCGCTCGGCCGGTCGGTGACCGGCTTTTCCATATAGGCTGACTGTGGCATGAACTTCTTGATGACGGCATCCATAAAGGCGTCTCCCGTAGTCCCTCTCGGCGGAGGAACGAGTTGAACGGACCACGACCTTTCGGTGTCGGAAACTCGCCCCGTTTCCAGCCCCGTAAGCGGCGTGAACTTCCCGGCAAGGACATTGGCTTTCGTCTTCTTGTCGATACCGGACTGCCACCATTATATAAGGTCATAGCGAGCGAAAGGAAGACACGACAGCGGCAATCGCTGTTCGCTTGGCGGCGACGGATTGGAAAATAATGATAAACGAGGTCTACAACGCGAAAATTCTCGGTTTTGCCGGGAACATTGGCCGCATCGGCCGGCTCGATCATCCTGACGCAACCGCCAAGGCGCACTCCAAGCTATGCGGTTCCACGGTCACCGTCGACCTCAAGATGCAGGACGGCGTGGTCACGGACTTTGCCCATGATGTGAAGGCCTGCGCGCTCGGCCAGGCGTCGTCATCGATCATGGCGCAACATGTCGTCGGCGCGAGCGCCGAGGAATTGCGCGCGGTGCGCGACACCATGCTGAAGATGCTCAAGGAAAATGGCGCCCCGCCGGACGGTCGCTTCGCGGACCTCAGATATCTGGAGCCGGTGCGCGATTACAAGGCCCGTCATGCCTCGACCATGCTGACTTTCGACGCCGTGGTCGACGCCATCGGCCAGATCGAGAAGCGCGCCGAAGCCTGAGGGCCGGCAACCGACCGTTTACAATGCACGTCTGCTTTCGGCAAATTCGGCGCGTACCCAGTCCGCGAACGCGGCGGCCGGCTCCGACAGATCGCGCAAGCTTCTGGCCACCAGCCAATAGGCGCCGGATGCGACGTCGATGTCGAACGGCTTGACCAGCGCGCCGGACGCGACTTCTCCGCCGATCTGCAAGAGATCGCCCAGTGCAACGCCATGTCCGAGCAAGGCGGCCTGCTTTGAAAGCGACGCATCCGCCAGCATCGGCCCGCGCGCCGGCACGGCGTCGGCGGGCACGCCGGCCGCTTCGAACCAGCGCGCCCAGCCCTGGCGGTTCTCCTCGTGCAAAAGCGTGTAGCGACCAAGATCGATCGGCTTCTCGAGGGCGGGGCCCGAGGCAAGCAGCGCCGGCGACAGAACAGGTGAGTCGACTGTCGAAGCAAGTTGCTCGGCTTCGCTGCGCGGCCACGCGGTGGCATGTGCGCTGAAGCGCAAGGCAAGCTCCGGCTGATCGCTGCGGAACTCGATCAGCCTTGGATCGACCTCGAGCGAGATGTCGATGTCAGGCCGCAATTGGCGAAACCGGTTGAGCCGTGGCACCAGCCACACGGATGCAAGCGATGGCTCGACACTGACACGCACCACAGACTGCGCCGGTGTCGCCACCAGTTCCCCAAGCAAGGTATCGATAGCGTCGAAACTTCTGACAAGCTGATCCAGCAGACGCCGTCCGGTGTCGGTCAGTTCGACACGGCGATGGTGACGTTCGAACAAGGGTTGGCGCAGGAAGATTTCGAGTTCCCGGATCTGCCGGCTGATCGCCGCCTGCGAGACGAAAAGCTCCTCGGCGGCCCGGCTGAAGCTCAGATGCCGGCCCGCCGCCTCGAAGCTCCTCAATGCCGTCAGCGGCAGGCGCCCACGCTTCATTTCGCATAACCCAGGATTATCCGAAGTGGAAATTATACTCGTTTGAGGGCGAAGGCCAGCGGCCGTCTAATCGCATCAAAGGAGACCGACCATGATCCAGTTGCTGAGCATCTTTGGCGATGTCATGCGGATCGCAACGTTTCAATGGCGTGACAGAAGACAGCATGAAAAGCGTTACGAAGAGCCGACCAGTCGTGGCCGGTGGGTGGCTTCGGCTGACTGGCAGCCGTTTCGTCGTTTCCGTCCGTGACGGTGGGGCCATGCAGGGCGCGGGGATTGCGTTCTCCAGTAGAAGCCCACATCTATCGCGTGGGAAACGCGAAACGGAGACTGTGGTGCGCGACCAGCATGGGCATGCGCATATCGCCCGGCCGCCGAAACGCGGCCGTAACTGGCCCGGTCCATGGCGCAAGACGCCGGGCCGTCTCCTCGGCACGTCGCTCGTGCGCCTCTACCAGCTGACACTGTCGGGCTTTGTCGGCAATTCCTGCCGGCATCTGCCGACCTGTTCGGAATATGCCCATGAGGCGATCGCCCGCCATGGCCTGTGGGCGGGCGGTTGGATGGGATTTTTCCGGGTGCTGCGCTGCGGGCCATTCGGCACGCATGGCATAGACCTCGTGCCGGAGGTGCTGGAGGATCGTTATGTCTGGTTCACGCCATGGCGGTACTGGCGGATCGGCAGCAAGCGCGGCGAAGCGCAGGGGTGATCGCGTCAGTCAGGTCCCGCCGGCTCTGCCCGTTTACAATCCGGTAGGGTTAACAACAGCCTGCACAAAGACTGCGCATTTGAGACAAAATCGAGACAAGAGACCTCGCTAAGCCGCTCGCGAACCCTCTTCTGGAGCGAGCAGAAAATGCGCAATTTCGACCGTCTTCCCTTCATCTTTGCCGGGATACTGTTCCTGCTCGCCTGGCTGCTGGGATTTCCGCTGCGCGCGCAATCGGCGCCGCTTGGGGACGTGCAGTGCACGGTGATCGCCGATGCGGCGAGCGGCAAGACGCTTTACCAGGACGGGGTGTGCGACGAGCGGTTCAGCCCGGCTTCGACGTTCAAGGTGCCGTTGTCGCTGATCGGCTATGACAGCGGGATCCTGAGCGACGAGCACACGCCGAGCTGGGATTACAAGCCTGAATTCAACGCGGTGAAGCGGGATCAGAAGACCGTCGATCCGGTGGTCTGGGAGCGAGATTCGATCCTGTGGTTTTCCCGGGAAATCACCCGCCGGCTTAGGTCTGGGAGTTTTGCCGGTTATGTCTCGAAATTCGACTACGGCAACGCCGATGTTTCCGGCAATCCCGGCAAGAATGATGGTTTGACCAAGTCCTGGGTGAATTCCTCGCTCAAGATCACGCCGGTCGAGCAGGTCGAATTCCTGCGCAAGCTGCTGGCCCGCAAGCTGCCTGTCTCGGCCAGGGCTTACGACATGACATCAGCCATCATCCCGACCTTCCAGGCCGGAGGCTGGACGGTGCAAGGCAAGACCGGAAGCACCAGGCTGCGCAACGACGTCGACAAGGTTCAGGACAAGCGTTCGCTCGGCTGGTTCGTCGGCTGGGCGCAAAAGGATGGCCGCCAGATCGTCTTTGCGCGGCTTGTCGTCGACACCAACCGCACCGACATGCCCAAGGGCCTCAAGACCCGGGCCGCGTTCCTGAAGGACCTGCCGCTCCTCATCAAATGAACGCTGAATTTGAGCCGGGCTTTACGGAGGCGGAATCTGTCCATAAAAGACAGCCGCTGCCGGACGCATCCGGCTTTTCCCTATGCATGTCGTAACCCAAAACCGCCATACACTTTTGGGCGACATGCATTTCAACCACCCGCGCTCGTTTGCGGGACTGGATAGGAGATATATATGCTGAATTCCGTTTCTCTGACATTTCCCGATGGCTCCGTCCGCGAATACGACGCGGCGATGACCGGTGCTGGCCTCGCCGAATCGATCTCGAAATCGCTGGCCAAGAAGGCGGTCGCCTATGCGATCGACGGCACCGTTCGCGATCTCAGCGATCCGCTCGGCAAGTCCGGCAAGGTCGAGATCGTCACCCGCGACGACCCGCGCGCGCTGGAGTTGATCCGCCACGACGCGGCCCATGTGCTGGCGGAAGCCGTGCAGGAATTGTGGCCGGGAACGCAGGTGACCATCGGGCCGGTGATCGAGAACGGGTTCTACTACGACTTCGCCCGTAACGAGCCGTTCACGCCTGACGATTTTCCGGTGATCGAGAAGAAGATGCGCGAGATCATCGCGCGCAACAAGCCGTTCACCAGGGAAGTCTGGTCGCGCGACAGGGCGAAAAAAGTCTTTGCCGACAAGGGCGAGCGCTACAAGCTGGAGCTGATCGACGCCATTCCTGAGGATCAGGATCTCAAGATCTATGCGCAGGGCGACTGGTTCGACCTCTGCCGTGGCCCGCACATGGCCTCGACCGGGCAGATCGGCAATGCCTTCAAACTCATGAAGGTGGCCGGCGCCTATTGGCGCGGGGATTCGAACAACCCGATGCTGACCCGCATCTACGGCACGGCCTGGGCCGACCAGGCGCAGCTCGAAGCCTACCAGATGATGCTTGAGGAGGCCGAGAAGCGCGACCACAGGAAGATCGGCCGTGAGATGGACCTGTTCCATTTCCAGGAAGAGGGACCGGGCGTCGTCTTCTGGCATGCCAAGGGCTGGAAGATGTTCCAGAACCTGGTCAACTACATGCGCCGCCGCCTCGACGAGCAGGGCTATCAGGAGGTCAACGCGCCGCAGGTGCTCGATAAGAGCCTGTGGGAGACGTCAGGCCATTGGGGCTGGTATCGCGACGCCATGTTCAAGGTGACGGTCGCCGGCGACGACACCGATGACGACCGGGTCTTCGCGTTGAAGCCGATGAACTGTCCGGGCCATGTGCAGATTTTCAAGCATGGGTTGAAGTCCTATCGCGACCTACCCGTGAAACTTGCGGAATTCGGCAATGTGCATCGCTACGAGCCGTCGGGCGCGCTGCACGGGCTGATGCGTGTGCGCGGCTTCACGCAGGACGATGCGCACATCTTCTGCACCGAGGAGCAGCTGGCCGCGGAGTGCCTGCGCATCAACGATTTGATCCTGTCGACCTATGCCGATTTCGGTTTTGACGAAATCAGCGTCAAGCTTTCGACGCGGCCCGACAAACGCGTCGGCACCGACGAAGCCTGGGATCATGCCGAGGCGATCATGGGGAGCGTGCTGGAGACGATCAGGACACGATCCGGCAATCGCATCAAGACCTCGATCAATCCGGGCGAGGGCGCCTTCTACGGACCGAAATTCGAATATGTGCTCAAGGATGCTATCGGCCGCGAATGGCAGTGCGGCACGACGCAGGTCGACTTCAACCTGCCGGAACGGTTCGGCGCCTTCTATATCGGCTCCGATTCCGAGAAGAAGCAGCCTGTGATGGTGCACCGCGCCATCTGCGGTTCGATGGAGCGCTTCCTCGGCATCCTGATCGAGAACTATTCCGGCCATTTCCCGCTGTGGTTCGCGCCGCTGCAGGTGGTGGTGGCGACGATCACCTCGGATGCCGACGGCTATGCGACCGAGGTGGTGGCAAAGCTGAAGGCGGCCGGGCTTTTGGCGGAAGCGGATCTGCGTAACGAGAAGATCAACTACAAGGTCCGCGAGCACTCGCTGGCTAAGGTTCCGGTCATCCTCGTCTGCGGCAAGCGCGAGGCCGAAGAGCAGACCGTCAACATGCGCCGGTTGGGCTCACGCGACCAGGAATCGCTTGGCCTTGACCAGGCGATCGCGCAACTGACCGAGGAAGCGATCACACCCGACCGCAGGCGCAAACGCGCGGCCTGATCTGCATAGTTTTCGACCAAATGGCGGTGGAGCGATCCACCGCCATTTTCATATCCTTGTCACGCCGACCTTGTAACGAGCCCCTATGCTCAAGCTGAAATTGCGCGAACGACCCTTTCCAGAGCTTTCCTATGCCAATCCGTGCCAGCCGGCGCTGACGCGCTGGTTCATTCATTCGGTTGAAGGCCTGTCGGGCCGCGACCGCTACACAGCACTTTATGATTTCTGGCGCAGCCAGGTCGTGCCGACCGGCGAACGCGTGTTCAGCCGCATGCTCGACCTGATCGACGTGCGGGTGCGGACTGCTGATCAGTGGCCGCCCGCGCAATTGCCGGACACGCCGCTGGTGATCGTCGCCAATCATCCGTTCGGTATCGGCGACGGCATCGCCGTGCTGTCGCTGGCCGAGCAGCTCGGACGTCCGTTCCGGGTCATGATCCACAAGGATCTGCTCAAGATCCGCGAGATGGAGCCCTACTCGCTGCCGATCGACTTTTCCGAGACCAAGAACGCGCTCAAGAACAACATGGCCGTGCGCCATGAAGCGGTGCGGCTGTTGAAAGAGGGCGTCACCATCGTGGTGTTTCCGGCCGGCGGTGTAGCCACCGCGCCAAAAGGTTTTGGCCGGGCGCGCGATCTGCCGTGGAAGATGTTTCCCGCCCGTCTCGTCCAGGACGCCAAGGCGTCGGTCATCCCGATGCATTTTTCCGGACAGAACGGCAGGCTGTTCCATCTGGTCAGCGGGCCGATGAACATGGCAGAGCGCGACGGCCGGGTGGCGAAATTCGTCGGCAAGGCCTCGCTGACGCTGCGTACGTCGCTGCTCATCCACGAATTCGCGCGGCTATCGGGCAAGGCGATCGACGTCCGCGTCGGCGATGTGCTGAACTGGAGCGAGTTGGAGCCATTGCGCGACCGCAAGGCATTGCTCGACCGGCTTTATCGCGGCGTGTTCGACCTGGCGCCAGTTTTGCCGCGCCGCCGCATTCCGTTCCTGCCGGCGCGGACCAAGATGGCGGCTTGATCCAGGAACGAAGGTTAATCCGCGCCTTCTTCGGGATCCATCGCCGCCGCCTCGGTGGCCAAAACCTCGATTTCCTGGTTCTGCCCGGCCACGACCGTAAAATCCTTTTGGTAGATGCGGTCGCGGTTCTTGGCGATGATGGTGTAGTCGCCCTCGGCCAGCACCATCGAGGCGAAGGCGCCGACGGTTTCCTTGATCGGATCGCCGGATTCGTTGAGCAGCGACCAGGAGGTATCGGCGATCGCCTCGCCACCGGTTTCGCGCACCAGCTTCATCGTGATCTCGGCGGCGTGGTGCTCGACGGTCGCTTCGGTCAACTTGCCGGCCTCGACGCGGATGTCGGAGCGGATGACCGCGTTGACCGCGCCATAGGTCGAGACGACATGGTAGATGCCGGCGTTGAGCCGCACGACACTGTTGGGCTCGACATCGGGAATGATCAGCGCGCGGTCGCCATTGACCTCGGCGGTGCCCTCGTAGATCGAAAAGCGCAGCTTCTTCGGTGGAATGCGCACGCCGCCGGACAGCACGGCGTCGAGCTTGAGGCCGCCGGCGTCGAGCACGAGGCTTTCGCGCTTGGCGTCCTTGCCGACAGTGATGCGCTTGGTGGCGCCGGCCCGGCCGTAGGAGGCGTGAACCAGATAGCTGCCAGGCTCGAGCTGGAAGACGGCGGTGCCGCCATGGGAGGAGGCGACCATCGGCAATTTGCCGTTGACGGCTTCGGGCTTGAAGACCCGCCAGACGATGCCGCGCGTGATGTCGGAACCCTTGTCGGTCAACTGGGCGGACAGCGTGATGGCGCCGCCGCCGCTTAGTGCCAGTGACGTCTCGCCTTTCGGCGTCGCGTAGCTCGAAATTCCCGGAAGCTTCAGGTCGCTGACACCGTCGACGTTCTGCGCCATGGCGAACGAAACCGGCGCCATCAACAGCAGGGCACCGAGCCAGATCAGGAAAAGACGGACAGTCCCCTCAAACATGCCTTGCGTTGAAGCCCATGGCGGTGGCAATTTCAAGGCTTAAGAGTCCGATACGACTCTTTCGTCCGGCGTATCCCGCGCCAATGCCCGAGCCGCCCGAATTCCCGATGGTGCGCTTCAGCTCAAAACAGAATGTTCAGGAGACTTGCGCCCATGGCGTCGCCGATCATCGATTTCCTGCTGACCCGAAACTCCGCTCCGATCCCCGATCTGAAGCAGCCGGCGCCGAGCGATGCGGAGGTCGCGACGATGATCACTGCTGCTTCGCGGGTGCCCGACCATGGCCGATTGGAGCCCTGGCGCTTCATCGTCTACCGTGGCGACGCCCGCGTCGAGATCGGCAGGCAACTGGCAGCGCTTGCAGAGCAGCGGGAGGGCCCATTGCCGGAAGGCCGCCGCAATCAGGAACTGGCGCGGTTCTCACGCGCGCCGCTGGTGATCGGCGTCGTATCTATCCCCCGGGAGAATCCCAAAATCCCGCAATGGGAAATGTTCCTGTCGGGCGGCATGGCGGCGATGAACCTGATGATAGCAGCCAACGCGCTGGGCTATGGCACCAACATGATCAGCAACTGGTATTCGGATGTGCCGGAGGGCAGGGCGCTGCTGGGGCTGGCGCCGCAGGAGCGCGTCGTCGGCTTCATCCATATCGGCTCCTATGCCGGCCCGGCGCCGGAGCGGCCGCGGCCCGATCCGGCAAAGCTTTACGGCGACTATTCGGGGCCGTGGGCGGGCTGAATGTTCTACGAGCCGTCAAAGGGCCACGGCCTGCCGCACGATCCATCGAAGGCGATCGTGGCGCCGCGTCCGATCGGCTGGATTTCGACACTGAACAGGGCTGGTGAGATCAACCTCGCGCCATACTCCTTCTTCAATGCCGTTTCGACGCGGCCTTTCATCGTCTGGTTCTCCTCCGAAGGCGAGAAGGACAGCGCCTCCTTCGCGCAGGAAACCGGCGAGTTCGTCGCCAATCTCGTCAGCCGCGATCTCGCGGAGAAGATGAACCGCACATCGGTCAACGCACCGCGCGGCGTCAACGAGTTCGTCTATGCCGATCTTGCCATGGCGCCGTCGCGCTTGGTCGGGCCGCCGCGCGTGGCGGTAGCGCCGGCAGCACTCGAATGCCGGGTGACGGAAGTCTTTCGGCCAAAGGCGCTGGACGGATCGCCGACGAGCGCTGTGATCGTCGCCGGTGAGGTGGTCGGCGTGCACATCGACGATGCCTTCCTGACAGACGGCCTGTTCGACATCACCAAGGCCGGCAACGTCGCTCGTCTCGGCTATATGGACTACGCCAGCGTCGACGAGGTGTTTTCGATGCGCCGGCCGCGCTGGGACAAGGACTAGAATCAGGCTCGGCCGGTCACCGCGCCTGGCCGGCACTCGTTCGCCGCCTGGCCGTCATGACGGTGCGCACATAGCCGGGCTCGCCGATCCGAATGCTTCCATCGGGCAGGCCCAGTATGCGGTCGAGAGCGATCTCGTAGAGCCTGACGCGTTTCTCCAGGGCCTCGATCGCGATCTCCATGTCGGCGTCGCTGCCGCCGGCAATGGCCTTGGCAACGACGTCACGCGTGGCCATGCCGAATTGCATGACGATGTCGGCGACACCTTCCGGATCGAAGGTCCTGAAAGTGCCGTCTTCGATCCCTTGCCTGATGATCTTGACCAGCAGAGGTGAAAACGACGCGCTGGCGGCCAGATTGATACGGTGGAAAAGCACCAGATTCTCAGGCCGAAACATCGTCTCGAAAAGAGTCCAAGCTTCCGGCGCGGTCTCGATCTTGGCCCGCCGCGACTGGCTGAGCAGGCCATTCAGGCGGCCAAGCGGGTCTAGGCCCGGATCGTCGATTATGTCTTGCACGCCAGCCAGTGCCTGTCTTGCGAAGCGATCGGCCAAGGCTTCCAGAAGAGCCTCCTTGGAGGGGAAGTAGTGATAGAAGGCGCCCTTGGAGACGCCGGCGGACGCAATCACGTCGTTGAGGCTCGCTTTGTCATAGCCCTGCGTCAGAAAAAGCGTCTGGGCATGGTCCAGAAGTTCTTCTCGCCTGAACTCTGGATGCTTGATGACTCGGGGCATGATGAACCTTCTGCACAGCTCGCTTGAATTACAGACCATTGGTCGGTATGGTAGACCGATGGTCTAAAATTGCTAGCGCAAGTGAGCGGATATCATGAAAGGTCGATCATGATCGCAAAATTGGTCCTTCAAACATTCGTCTGGTTTGGCGCCATGGGCGCCTTGCTCTTCCTGTCGGCCGGCACGCTGCACTGGCCGGGGGCTTGGGTCTATCTGGTGGGGATGGTGGGGCTCAGTCTCACCTTGGGCGTGGCGCTGGCAAGGCGCGATCCCGGCCTGATGAATGAGCGGCTGAGTTCTCCCATCCAGAAGAATCAGGACACGGCCGACAAGGTCCTGCTGTCCATACTACTGTTCGCCATCTTTGGTTCGCAGATATTCATGGGGTTCGACGTCCGTTTCGGCTGGTCCGTGGTTCCCGTCTGGGTGCAGGTGGTCGGCGCGCTCGTCCTGCTGCTCGGAATCTGGATCTGCTATCTGACGATGCTGGAGAACAGTTTCGCGGCGCCCGTGGTGAAGATCCAGGATGAACGCGGACAACATGTGATCTCCACGGGGCCTTACAGCTACGTCCGCCATCCGATGTACGCCGGCGCCATCCTCTTCTTCGCCGGCACGGCACTTCTGCTTGGTTCCTGGTGGGGGCTGGCGTCGGTACTCGTGATCGTCGTTCTCCTGGCCATCCGCACCTTCATTGAAGAGAAGACGCTTCGCACCGGCCTGCGCGGCTATGACGACTATGTGGCCCGGGTCCGTTACCGCCTGATCCCGTTGGTTTGGTAGCAGGCGCTCAGGCGGAAACACCTGCCGCCTTTGCCCGCGCCAGAAGCCGCTCGGCTAGCCGCAGGTGCGGGCGGTCGAACATCCTGCCGTCGATGCTGACGACGCCGGGACTTCCCGCTGCCGCGAACGCGGCAACGATTGCCGCCGATTGTCTCACGGCGTCGACCGACGGCGTGAAGGCGGCGTTGATGACCGGCACCTGATCGGGGTGGATCGCCATCTTGCCGGTGAAGCCATCGCGCTCGGCCTCGGTGCATTCCGCTTCGAAGGCCGCCATGTCGCGAAAATTCGGGAAGACGGTGTCGATCGCCTCGACCTCCGCCGCACCGGCGGCAAGTATGGTCATGGTGCGAGCGTGACGGAACACGTCCGTGTAGCGGCCATGCTCGTCGCGGGTCGTGCGCGCGCCGATCGCCGCCGACAGGTCTTCCGCGCCCCAGGTGAGGCCGGCAAGCCGCGCGCTGGTCCCGGCATAGGTCGCCGCCGCAAGCACGCCCGTCGGCGTTTCGGTGATGATCGGCAGGATCTTGATTGCGCCGTCGGCCAGGCCGTTTTCGGCCTCGCGCACCCTGAGCTTTGCCGACAGGTGCTGCACATCCTGGCCGCTGTTCGACTTGGGCAGCATTATGCCGTCGGGTTTCGCCGGAACCAGTGCGGCCAGATCGTCATCCGTCAACCCGGTCGACAGGTCGTTGACCCTGACATAGATCGCCGAACTGGTTTGCGCCCTGCGTTCGGCGATGAAGCGCGCCGCCACCTCGCGCGCCAGCGCCTTGTTGTGCGGCGCCACGGAATCTTCAAGGTCGACGATGACCACATCGGCGCCGGCACCAAAACCTTTTTCCAGCTTCTTCCCGGAATCGCCGGGGACGAACAGCAGCGAACGCATCAGGTTGCCTTCTTCAACATCATCGCTTGCCTCGTGCATTTGGCGACGAGATCGCCATGCTGGTTGTAGGCGCGATGCTCGAATTCGACGATGCCGCGATCGGGTTTCGACCTGGACTCGCGCACCGAGATGACTGTCGTCTCAACGCGAATGGTGTCGCCATGGAAGACCGGATGCGGAAACACGGTCTCCTTCATGCCGAGATTGGCGACCGTAGTGCCGACTGTGATGTCATTGACCGAAATGCCGATCATCAGGCCGAGCGTGAACAGCGAGTTGACCAGCGGCTTGCCCCATTCGCTCTTGGCGGCGAAATCGAAGTCGATGTGCAGCGGCTGCGGGTTCAGGGTCATTACCGAAAACAGCATGTTGTCGCTTTCGGTAATGGTCTTGCGCAGCGTGTGCTGGAAGACATGGCCGACAACGAACTCTTCGAGATAAAGCCCGGCCATTTCTTTCTCCTCAGGTGCTTGACGGTGATAGGCGCTGCAAATCAGCCTCGCAAGCCAGTTAATGAACATGGTGAACGGTTCGTAAACCAATTCTGCCTACGGTCGTCAGTGGGGCCGGAAGCTTCTGGCAAGGGGCGTAAGCAGACGGGCATGGTTGTTGTTTCGCATTTCCTGAAATGGATCTACACGGCCAGGGTGTCGGAGCGCGCCGCGGCGGCGAGCGCTCTGGCCCGGGCCTATATCAATTCCGAATTGCCTTTCGAGGACCGTTGCGCCGCCGAGGCGGCGCTGACGCTGTTGCTCGACGATGCCTCGTCGAAGGTGCGGCTGGCGATGGCCGAGGCGCTGTCGATGAGCCACCACGCGCCAATGCAGATCATCAGCGTGCTGGCCTCCGACCAGCCGGAAGTCGCCGGCGTGGTGTTGGCGCGCTCGCCGCTGCTCACCGACGCCGACCTGATCAACCGCGTGGCTTCAAGTCCGAAGGCGACGCAGAAATTGATCGCCGACCGGCCACTCGTCTCGATGGCGCTGTCGGCGGCCATCGCCGAGATCGGCGAGGCGGACGCCTGCGCCGTGCTGCTCGCCAACAGCGGCGCCGACATCGCCTCGCTCAGCTTCCGCCGCATGGCCGAACGGCATGGGCACCTGCCGCTGGTGCGCGAGGCGCTGATATCGGATATCAGGCTGCCGGCCGACTGCCGGCATATGCTGCTCGTCAAGCTTGGCGAAATGTTGAAAACGTCGCCACTGGTGATGGCGATGATGGGCGCGGCGCGAGCCGACCGCGTCATGCGCGACGCCTGCGTCAAGGCTTCCGTGACGCTGATCGAAGGCACGCGCCAGGAAGAACATGCGGCCCTGATCGAGCATCTCAGGCTGCGTGGCGACCTTACCGCGAGCTTTCTGATCCGCACCATTGCGCATGGCAAGGTCGATTTCTTCGGCTCGGCGCTGGTCGCGCTCAGCCAGCAGTCCGAACAAAGGGTAAGGGCGCTGCTGGCCGGCGGGCACGACGTGGCCTTGCAGGCGCTGTTCCGCAGCGCCGGACTCGCCGCAGTCACCCATGCCATCATCCTGCGTGCGCTGAAGATCTGGCGCGAGGTTGCCAACGGTAAGCGCGTCGCCGGCGTGCAGGAGGTCAGCTGGCTGATGCTCAAGGAAGTGGGTGGGCAATCCGCCGAAGGCGATCTTGCCGCCTTGATCAAGTCGATCCATCTCGATGCGCTGCGCGAGAACGCGCGAGGCCACGCGCTGGCGATCGCGGCAGCTTAACCTTTATCCCTCGCGAAAAAGTCCGGGAAATCTTCCATCGCGGCGGCGATGATGCGCAGCGATGCTGCGATTTGCAGCAATTCGCTGGTGCCGTTTCGCTCGGCGATGTTCGCTGCGTACTGCCGGGCGACGGCGACGGTCGAGGTCTGCGGATCGCTGGGGGCGCGGAAAAGCAGTTCGCGCGCCAGTCCCCTCAGGAAGTTGGCGATCGAAAGCGCGGTCTCGGATGGAATGGCATGGCTTTGGCTTGCATCGCGCAGCCGAAGGACCTCCAGGCCGACGGTGACGGCGGCGACTCCGCCGCCCAGAACCGCATCGCCCTTCTGACCGGCATTCTGCACCAGCGGCATCAGCTGGTTGATGCGGTCGTAGGCGAGGCTCTCGAAGGCCGAACGTCTCGGCACGCGCTCATGCAGGCAAAGCCGCGCCAGATCCTCGCGCATGGCGCGCACGATGCGGTTGGCCGCGAGCCACGGATCGGCGGGCAGCACGACGATGAAGACACCGATCGCCAGCAGGATGCCGACCAGGATCGACGCCGAACCGGCGAAGAAGGGTCCGGGATCGTAGGTCATCGCCTGGTGCGGGCTCAGGAAGGCAAGGAAGTTGATGGCGAAGGCCGTCGCCACGCCGACATAGCGTGGATTGGCCATTGCCAGCGCCGTCGGTACAAGGATGGGCACGACAAACAGCATGAACCAGCCGAAGCCGGGCAGGGCAGGCAATGCGATCTGGCCGACGAGAAAGGCAAACGGCAGCGCCAGAAGCGTTCCCTTGAAGAAACCCCAGGCGACCTGCACAGGGTCGGGGCGAGCAGCAAACAGGCTCGATACGACAGCAACGAGAATGACCGTACCGGCCGCTTCCGACCATTTCGTCGTCAGCCAGAAGGCCGCGACCAGCAGCGTGGCAAGGGCAGCGCGCAAGGCGTTACGCGATGCGCCGGCGTAATCGCGATGCACCACCAGCGCAGGCTGCCTGCTGCCCCGGGCCGGACCTGTGGCAGGCGCGCGCAAGGCGTCGAGGCCGCGCAGCACCTGCTTGAGCGCATCGGCGAAATCGGCGGCGATGGTCAGGCGGGTGATAGTGCCGATCCTGTCGTTGCCCTGGTCGGTCGAGGTATCGGGCATTTGCCGGGCGTTTCCGGCAATCGCATCGAGCCGAGCCATCCACAGCGCCGTATCGTCCAGCGCGCCGGGCTTGGTCGCCAGCTCGCCGACCAGCGATTGTAATTCCGAGCGCACCGGAATGAGCGCCGCATTCTTCGGGGCGGCGTGCGAATGCAGCGCGCGTGCCGCCGAGAGCGCGGAGAGCAGCTGTCCGATGGTGCGCCGGACTGGATGGGCGCGCGGCGCGAAGCTTGGCGCTTCGAGCCTGGCATAGGCGCGCATCTCGCCGAGCGTCTGGGCATCAGTGATCAGCTTTCGGTGCAGCGCGGACAGCGTTGCCGGGTCGCCGCCGGAGAACGCACCGCCGGCATAGGTGGCAAGATCAAGGATGCAGCGTTTCAGGCGCGAGACGATGGCGTCGCTGGCCAGTTTTGGCAGGATTAGGCGGCTGGTCAGGCCGGCGCAGACAATGCCAAGCACGATCTCGGCACAGCGCGCGACCGCGAGGTCGACGACGAGATGCGGCTGTCCGAAAGCGGGCAGGCCGATGATCATTGCGGTGTAGCCCGCGAGGGCGGCGCCATAGGCTTCCGGATTGCGCAGCAGCGACGAGACGAAGGTGCAGATGCCGATCCAGACGGCAAGCACCGTTACCAGCACCCAGGGGTTGGTGCCGCAAACGGTGGTGATGCCGATCGCGGCCATGCCGCCGACCAGCGTGCCGAGCAGCCGGTAGAAGCCCTTCGCCAGCACCATGCCGGCAACCGGCTGGGCGACGATGAACACCGTCATCATGGCCCATTGCGGATGGTCGAGCTTCAGCGCATAGGCGGCCAGCAGCGCGATCAGGCCGGCTGAAACGGTGCGCAAGGCAAAGATCCAGTCGGAGCGCGTCGGTTGCGTCAATCCGGCCAAACTCGTCTCGAAATAGCCTTTCAGCCGCGCCCAGGTCACATGCTCGTCTCCGCAACTGGAGCCTTGTTATGGACCGGCTGGCGGCTAGATATCCAGCACTTCCGTCTCGGCGAATTCGGCGCGTTCCTGGATGAAGCGGAAGCGGGCCTCCGGCTTGGTGCCCATCAGCGCATCGACGGCGTCCTTGGTCGCCGCCTCGGCGTCGATCACATCGATCCTAAGCAGTGTGCGCTTCCTCGGATCCATGGTGGTTTCCTTGAGCTGGGCGGCCATCATCTCGCCCAGACCCTT
Source organism: Mesorhizobium sp. M1066 (assembly GCF_040318635.1). NCBI lineage: Bacteria > Pseudomonadati > Pseudomonadota > Alphaproteobacteria > Hyphomicrobiales > Phyllobacteriaceae > Mesorhizobium > Mesorhizobium sp. M1066. The sequence continues at coordinate 24,301 of NZ_JAMYMR010000030.1, read as the reverse complement.
GAAGCGGCCGAGTTCGACCTTGCTGCGCCCGGTGAACTCGGTGCGCAGCAACTCGTCCTTGTGCGCGTCGTCGCGGGCATAGGCGACCTTGCCGCCTTGCCTGATCGAGTAAAGCGGCGGCACGGCCAGGTAAAGGTGGCCGCCGCGCACCAGCGCCGGCATCTCCTGGTAGAAGAAGGTGATCAGCAGCGAGGCGATGTGGGCGCCGTCGACATCGGCGTCGGTCATGATGATGACGCGGTCGTAGCGCAAATCCTCGTCGCGGTATTTCGACCGCGTGCCGCAGCCGAGCGCCTGGATCAGGTCCGAGATCTGCTGGTTGCCGGCGAGTTTGTCGTTGCCGGCGCTGGCAACGTTGAGGATTTTTCCGCGCAATGGCAACACCGCTTGGCTGGCGCGATCGCGCGCCTGCTTGGCCGAGCCGCCGGCCGAGTCGCCTTCGACGATGAACAGCTCAGCGCCGGCCGCGGCATTCTGCGTGCAGTCGGCGAGCTTGCCCGGCAGCCGCAATTTGCGCACCGCGCTCTTGCGCGACACTTCCTTTTCCTGGCGCCGGCGTACCCGCTCGTCGGCGCGCGCGATCACCCATTCGAGCAGCTTCGAGGCTTCCTGCGGGTTGTCGGCCAGCCAATGGTCGAACGGATCGCGGATCGCGGTCTCGACAATTCGAATTGCCTCGATCGTCGCCAGCCTGTCCTTGGTCTGGCCGACGAATTCCGGCTCGCGGATGAACACCGACAGCATGCCCGCCGCCGAGATCATGACGTCTTCCGAGGTGACGATCGAGGCGCGCTTGTTGCCGACGAGATCGGCATAAGCGCGCAGGCCCCGCGTCAGCACGTTGCGGAAGCCGGCCTCGTGTGTGCCGCCTTCGCCGGTCGGGATGGTGTTGCAGTAGGAATTAATGAAGCCGTCGCCGCCGAACCAGGTCACCGCCCATTCCAGCGACCCATGGCCGCCTTGTTTCTCGCTCTTGCCGGCGAAGATTTCGCGCGTCACCTGGAAGTCGTCGCCGAGCGATGCCTTGAGATAATCCTTCAGGCCGCCGGGAAAATGGAATTCAGCCTTGGCCGGTGTCTGGTCTTTTTCCTTGATCAGCGACGGATCGCAGGTCCAGCGGATCTCGACGCCACCGAACAGATAGGCTTTCGAGCGCGTCATGCGGTAGAGCCGCGCCGGTTCGAACGCCGCGCCCTTGCCGAAAATCTGCTCGTCGGGGTGGAAGCGGATCTTTGTGCCGCGCCGGTTGTGGACCTCGCCCAACTGTTCCAGCCCGGTCACGGGAACGCCGCGCGAGAATTTTTGCCGATAGAGTTGCCGTCCCCGCGCGACCTCGACCTCGAGATGGTCCGACAGCGCGTTGACCACGGACACACCGACGCCATGCAGGCCGCCTGATGTCTCATAAACCTTGGAGTCGAACTTGCCGCCCGAATGCAGCGTCGTCATGATCACTTCAAGCGCCGGCTTCTTGAACTTCGGGTGCGGATCGATCGGGATGCCGCGGCCATTGTCGGTCACGGCGAGATACCCGTCGGCCGAGAGCTCGACATCGATGAAGGTGGCATGGCCGGCTACCGCTTCGTCCATCGAATTGTCGATGACCTCGGCGAACAGATGGTGCATCGCCTTGTCGTCGGTGCCGCCGATATACATGCCTGGCCGGCGGCGCACCGGCTCCAGCCCTTCCAGCACCTCGATGTCGGCGGCGCTATAGCCCTCACTGCCGTCCTTGGTCGAGGCAGGACGCTTGGTGGCTTGCACGACCAGTGGATCGGCCGGGCGCGCCGGTGTGCGCACTGGCTGCTGCGGCTGCTTGTCCATATTGCCGAAGAGATCGTTGTTGTCGTCCATGCCTGCCATAGGGTCCGGTGCTGCGAATCACCTCGCGATACTGCCACGCTTTTCAGCGCCAAGCGACCGAGGTTCCTGTTCCGTTCGGGGATCTGGTCCCTCTTAGCCCAAAACCATTCGATAACCAAGCCGGCGGAAATAGATCTAATACCACCGCGCAAAATTCCTGAATCTTTAAACAATGCCGCCTAGGGTTAAGCCCAACAAAACAAGAAACTGCGGGCATCAGGGGTTCGGCGTGAGGGGCAAGGCCATATCGATGATCGGCATCGCCGCCGTTTTCGGGGCGATCTCGATCTTTGCCGCGGATTTCTGGGTCAAAAGCCAGGCCAAGGCCGATTCCGAAGAGAAGACGTCGTCGATCCCGGCACCTGTCGTGCCGAAGGTCGAGTTCAAGACCATCGTGGTGGCGAATGCCCCATTGCGCCACGGCATGGCGCTCGACCGCGCGCAGCTCAGCGAAATCCCGTGGTCGCAAGAGGCCGTGCCGCAGGGCGCCTTCACCACCATCAATGCGTTGCTTGCCGATGGCAGCCGCGTGGTGCTGTCGCCGATCGAGGTCAACGAACCGGTACTGCTGACCAAGCTGTCCGGTCCGAACGGCCGCGCGACACTCTCCAATATGATGACGCCCGGAATGCGGGCGGTCACCATCCGCACCGACGAGATAGCAGGTGTCGGCGGCTTCGTCACACCGGGCGACCGCGTTGATGTCGTGCTGACGCGCGATGCCGGCGAAATTCAGGAAGTGGCCAAGAATGCACAGGGTGCGGCCGGATCGACGGTCACCTCCGAGATCGTCGTCGCCGATGCCAAGGTGCTGAGCGTCGGGCAGGGTGCCGACGAGCGCCAGACGACGCCGCAGATTTCCAATTCGGTGACCATCGAGGTGACGACCGACGGCGCGCAGAAAGTGGCGCTGGCCCGCACCGTCGGCACCTTGTCCCTGTCGCTTCGGTCCGCCAGCGAAGGCGGTGACGGCAAGAACGGCGTCACCACCATCTCCTCCTTTGGCGGATCGGTCGCCTCGGATGTGCAGGCCGCGGCCGGCTCGGTGTTCGACGCCGTCACCAAGGAGCCGGAGAAACCGAAGTTCAAGACGGTCATCGTAACGCGCGGCACAAAGGCCGAGGAATACCAGGTTCCTTCGCGGGACCAGAAATAAGCCAGCGGGGACTGGGTGAGGGACGGGACAATGTTCGGGCTGTTCACATATCGGGTCATGGGGCGGTTGCGCGTTTTGCGTGCGGCGGCTGTCGCGTCTTCGCTGGCCGCTGCGGCGATGCTGGCCTTCGGTGCCTCGGCGAGAGCTGACAACGAGATCGTCTATGTGTCGTCGACCAAGAATGCATCGATCAAGGTCGCCAAGGGCAAGCCGAAGACGATCATGACCAGTGCCGCTTTCTACCAGATCGTCATCGGCGATCCGGAGATCGCCAACGTCAACCCGCTGACCGACAAATCCTTCTATGTGCTCGGCAACAATCTCGGTACTACCGGCATTGCGCTGTTCGATGAGAAAAAGCAGCTCGTCGGCACTGTCGACATCGAGGTGACGCTCGACACAGACCAGTTGGCCAGCACCATTCGGGCCAGCGTGCCGGATGCCAGGATCAAGGTCGGATCGGCCAATGGCCGGGTCGTGCTGTCGGGCGAGGCGGATGATGCGGTCGCCGCCGACAAGGCAAACAAGATCGCGACACGCTTTTCCGGCGCCGAAGAGGTGATCAACTCGGTCAATATCTCGTCGTCGCAGCAGGTCCAGCTCAACGTCCGCTTTGTCGAGATCAACCGCCAGGCGGGCCAGGATCTCGGCGCCAAATACGCCGCCAATTTCGCCTATGGCATGGGTGGCCGCGACGTCACGCTGCCGGCCGGATCGATACAGGGCGCGGGAACAGGCGAGATCATCGGCAAGCTGCTGTCGAATGGCGTCTCCATCGATATCGCCATCAAAGCGCTGGAAGAGCGGGGCTTGGCGCGGCGGCTGGCCGAGCCGAACCTGATCGCCCGGTCTGGCCAAACGGCCAGCTTCCTCGCCGGCGGCGAATTCCCGATTCCGGTCTCCGAGGACAACGGCAAGATCTCGGTCAGCTACAAGAAATACGGCGTCAGCCTGGATTTCACGCCGACGGTCCTGAAGGACGGGCTGGTCAGCCTGGACATCGCGCCGGAAGTCTCCTCGATCGACGCGTCCGCGTCCTACAACATAGGCAACATTTCAGTGCCTGGTTTCATCGTGCGCCGCGCCAGGACGTCGGTCGACCTGAAGAACGGCCAGAGCTTCATGATCGCCGGATTGCTGCAGTCGCAGAACGACATCACCACGTCGCGCATTCCCGGCCTCGGCAAGATGCCGGTGCTTGGGGCGCTGTTCTCGTCGAAATCCTATCAGCGGCGCGAGACCGACCTCGTCATCATCGTAACGCCCTATCTGGTCAAGCCGGTCGATCCGTCGAAGAAGCTCGTCGAGCCGACAGATGGCACGCAGCCGGCCAGCAACGCCGACTATTTTCTCAACAACACCGAGGAAGTGAAGGGCGCCGATACCGGTCGCACCGTGGCGCTGGCAGACGGCCGCGTCACTCAACCTGCAGCGGCCGCTTCGGCTGGGCATTTCCTCGACCTGCCGAAGGATTGAAGCCATGCGTCTGGTATTTGGATCGAGCGTCGCCTTGCTGCTGGCCGGCTTTGCCGCCGGCTGCACCAGCGACGACTATGTGCGCAGCGAAGGGCCAACGGCCGGCGCCGGAAATGCGCAGGCCGCCAACACCGTCATGCAGATGGTCGATCCCTGGAAATACGGGGTCCAGAACACCAGGCTCCTGGTGCCGGCCCAACGAGGCAGTGCCGCGGCCGTAACACCCGATCAGGCGGCCGGTGCCAAGGCGTCGCAGTCCAGCACGACCAATTGATCCCACAGGCAACTGATCCAACGGTCGATCGACCTGACAGGCTGACAGAATGGCAAACGGCATCAAGACCAGGAAGATCCTGCTCGTATCGACCGACAGGACGTTTGCGCAGGACACGCGCACCGCGTTTTCCGCCTCCGAGATCATACAGCTCTCGACAGTGGAGAAGAACGTTACCGAGTTGCGCGGCGAGATCCAGGAAGCCGACTTCGGCGCCATCATCGTCGACATGGATGCGGCAAGGCTGGAGGAGGTCGAGTCGCTGCAGCGCATCATGCGCCGGCTGGAGGACAAGGTTCCGGTCGTTGTCGTCACCCAGGAGTTCAACGCCGCCGCGGTGCGTATTCTCGTGCAGCTCAAGGTCGCGGATTTCCTGGTCAAGCCGATCACCACCGCCGATCTGGTGCGCTCCGTGGTGCGGGCGCTGCAAGGGCCCGGGCGCGAGGAAAACACCGAGTCGCAGATCTACACCTTCATGCCTGCGGCGGGCGGCGTCGGCACCACGACGCTGGCGCTGCAGACCGCTTTCCAGCTGCATCACTCGGTGACGCGCGGCGCCTCGACCTGCGTCGTCGATCTCAACTTCCAGCAGGGCGCCTGTGCCGAATATCTTGACCTCGAACCGCGTTTCGACATTACCGAGATCGAGAACCAGCCCGAGCGTCTCGACCGCCAACTGCTCGACGTGATGCTGTCCAAGCATGCCAGCGGGCTTTGCGTGCTGGCGGCACCGGCGCATCCAGCAGAGATGCGCTCGTTCAAGACCGATGTCGTGGTGCGTATGCTGGACCTCGTTTCGGCCTATTTCGACAATGTCGTCATCGACATGCCACGCACCTGGTTTCCATGGACGGAAACCGTGCTGCTCGGTTCCAACAAGCTCTACATCGTCGCGGAAATGACGGTGCCGTGCCTGCGCCACACGCAGCGGCTGATCCAGGCGGTCTACGAGACTGCCGGCAAGGAAGTGAAGCCGAACGTTATCGTCAATCGTTTCGAGCAGAAGATGTTCGATAACGGCATCAAGCAGGCGGACGTCCAGGAAATTCTCGGCGAGCATTTCGTCGGCGGTATCGCCAACAACTACCGGCTGGTGCGCGAAGCGGTCGATCGCGGCGTGCCGCTGCACGAGATCGATCCCAACGCCAATGTCGTCAACGATCTGAAGAAGATCATCCTGCCGGAAGAAGCGCTCCCGACCCGGGCGAAATCGCGCTCGCTGTTTGGCATGGGCCGTGGATTCCTGAAGAGGAAAGCCGGATGACCAGCCGCTTCTCCACCCTGCAGAACCGCGATGCGCGTCCGCAGCGCGCGCCTGAGACGACGCCGGTCGCCCATCATGCCGTCGTCATTCCAACCAGCCGAAAGGCTTTGCCGGCAAAGCCGGACACTGCGCCGGCAAAGAATGCCAACAAGGTGCTCGATGCGCGCGTGCGTATCCACCGGCTGCTGCTCGAGGAGATCAATCTTGTCGCGCTGGAGCGTTTGCCGAAGGATGAGATGCGCCGGCAAGTGCATGATTTCGTGTCGGAAAAGACCAAGCAGGAGCGGATGGCGATCAACACCGTCGAGCTCGACGCGCTGGTCGACGACATCGTCGACGAGATGGTCGGCCTCGGTCCGCTCGAGCCGCTGCTCAAGGATCCCGACATCAACGACATCCTGATCAACGGCCACATGAACTGTTTTGTCGAAAAGAAGGGCAAGCTGCAGCCGGTACACATTCCGTTCAAGGACGAGGCGCATCTCCTGCGCATCGTCAACAAGATCGTCGCCGCGGTCGGTCGCCGCGTCGACGAATCGCAGCCGATGGTCGATGCCCGCATGCTGGACGGCTCGCGCTTCAACGCGGCCATCCGCCCGGTTGCGGTCGATGGGCCGCTGGTGTCGATCCGCAAGTTCTCCAAGAACAAGCTCGGTCTGCACAAACTGGTCGAATTCGGCGCCATCACCCAGAACATGGCCGAAGTGCTGGCGGCGGCCGTGCATGCCCGCAAGACGACGATCATTTCGGGCGGTACCGGCACCGGCAAGACGACCATGCTCAATGCGCTGTCGGCCTTCATTCCCGAGGACGAGCGGCTGATCACCATCGAGGACGCGGCCGAGCTCCAGCTGCAGCAGCCGCATGTCGCGCGCATGGAAACACGTCCGGCCAACATCGAAGGCCATGGCGAGCTGAAGCAGCGCGACCTGGTCAAGAACGCACTGCGCATGCGCCCCGACCGCGTCATCCTCGGCGAGTGCCGCGGCGAGGAGGCATTCGACATGCTGCAGGCGATGAACACCGGCCACGAAGGGTCGATGGCGACCATCCATGCCAACACGCCGCGCGACGCCATTTCCCGGCTCGAGCAGATGCTTGGCATGACCGGCATGCCGATGACGGTGCAGTCGATCCGCAGCCAGATCGCCAGCGCGCTCGATCTGATCGTCCAGCTGACGCGCCTGTCCGACGGCAAACGCAAGGTGACCAGTGTCGCCGAGGTGACCGGCATGGAAGGTGACGTCATCCAGATGCAGGAGATCTTCCGCTTCGTGCGTACCGGCATGGAGGCCGACGGCAAGATCCTCGGCCACTACGAGGCGACCGGTATCCGGCCGCGATTCCTCGAGGATCTGCGCGCCATGGGCATCGAGTTTCCCGGACGATATTTCGAACCCGGCCGGCCTCAGGAGTAGCCAAGTGTTCGATGAAATGAGCGCGATCTATGTCGTTTATGCCGCGGCCGCGCTGACCGGCATCCTGATCGCCGAGGCCTGCTACCTGCTTTATGCCGGTCGCAGCGACAAGCGCACCGCCATCAACCGGCGCATGAAACTGCAGGAAAGCAAGATCAGCCAGGAGCAGGTGCTTGTCCAACTGCGCAAGGAACGCGGCCTCGATGCAGGCACGCCGCTGTTTTCGCTGGATCGGTTCCGCGCTTTGCGAACCCAGTCGGGCATGATCATGCCGCTGTCGAAATTCCTGACGATCACCTGCGGCGTGGCGATGGCGATGGCCTTGGTCGCCATCTGGTACGGCTTGCCGCTGCTGATGGGGTTCGTCCTGTTTGTGGTGCTCATGCCGCTATTGCCGGTGCTGACTTTGCGTTTCAAGCGCAAGCGCCGGCTGAAGCGGTTCGGCATGCAATTGCCGGAGGCGCTGGAACTGATCACGCGTGGCCTGAAGGCCGGCCATCCGGTGCCGGTGGCGATCGCCATGGTGGCGCGCGAGATGCCCGACCCGATCGGTAGCGAGTTCGGCGTCATCGCCGACGAAGTGACCTATGGCTCCGATCTGGTTTCGGCGTTGAACTCGCTGTTCGACCGGGTCGGCCAGGAAGACCTGCCGCTGTTCGTCACCGCCGTCTCGATCCAGACCAGTTCGGGCGGCAATCTGCGCGAGATCCTCGATGGCCTGGCGACGACGATCCGCGAGCGCGGCAAGCTGCGCCGCAAGGTGCGCGCCATTGCGACAGAAGGCCGGATGTCGGCCTACATCCTGACGGCGGTGCCGGCGTTGCTGTTTGCCGCCATCATGGCACTGATGCCGGGCTTCTACAGCGACGTCTGGGGCGAGCCAAAGACCTGGTATCTGCTTGGCGGGTCGATCACCTGGCTGATGCTGGGCAATTTGATGATGTTCAAGATGTCGAATTTCAAGTTCTGACATGCAGGGCTTCATCGAATTCCTCGCCTCGCTTGCGCCGACCTCATTGATGCCGGTGGCCATCCTGCTGCTGGCGGTGGGTGCTGCCGCTGTTGCCTGGCCTGTTGTCACGGCGAAGGGCGACCGCAACGAGGTCATGCGCCGGCTCAGGGTCGACAACGGTCCCGTGGCCGCCAAACCGGAGCCAGTGCAAAAGAAGAATACCGGCATCGTGCGCGAGAAGGCGGTGAAGCGGGCGCAGGAATTCTACGCCAGGAGCGATCCGGAAAATGTCGCCCGGCTGCGCATGAAGCTTATCCAGGCGGGCTACATGGAGCCGCGCGCTGTCGGTACGTTCTTCCTGATCCGGTTCACCGCGATGATCGGCACGGCAATCGGTGTGTTTGTGCTCAACCGCTGGATGGCCAGCCCGGACGCGACGATGGCCAGCCGCTGGACCTTCGTCATCCTGTCGGGAGCGGCCGGCTATTTCCTGCCCGGCCTGGTGCTGAGCCAGAAAGTGCGGGAACGCAGGCGTGAGTACCGCAACGGCTTTCCCGATTTCATGGATCTGATGATTGTCTGCTCGGATGCCGGAATGAGCATGGAGGCCGGCATAGAGCGCGTCTCCAAGGAACTCGCCAAGACCTATCCCGCGCTCAGCCAGAACCTGCAGCTGGTGTCGTTGGAGCTGAGGGCAGGGCGCAGCCTTGATGATGCGCTGAAGGCGCTCGCCGACCGCCTCAGCCTGGACGAAGTGCGTTCTTTCGCCACGCTGCTGCAGCAGTCCAAGGAACTCGGCACCAGCCTGTCGGGGGCGCTGCGCGTCTTCTCCGACGACATGCGCCACAAGCGTATGTCGTTGGCCGAGGAAAAGGCGCACGCTCTGCCGGCCAAGATGTCGGTGCCGGTGGTTGTGTGCATCCTGCCGGTGGTGCTGATGATCGCGGCCATTCCAGTCATCGTCAAAATGACGGCGCACTAGCGAGCGCTTCACAAAAGCCCTAGCAAGGGGCTGATAACCATTGTTCTGACCGAACCCGGCTTTGCAGGTGAGAAGTCCATGCTGCTGCGCACTCTCTTGCTCGGCCTTGCCGCGGCCAGCCTGTCGCCCGCCTGGGCCGTGGCCGACGATTGCGGCGATGCCGCCGCCTTGGTGCAGCAGGCCTATCCCAAAGCTCGAAAGAACGCCGACGGCACCTCGTTCACGCTCGAACCCCACACCAGCATCGCCCTGACATTCGCGTATGGCGATCCGCCGGGGCTGGTTTGCAAGATCTGGCCCGCCCATGACGACCTGCTGTTGGTCGCAGTGCCGCTGATGGACGGGTCCCAACCCAGCGACTACGCGCATGCCGGCGATATCGAGCTTTTGATTGTCGACAGGAAGAGCCGGCAGGTGCGCCAGCGCTTGCTCCAGCCCGGGCTGATGAATGATGATGCCATCGCCATCCGCAAGGTCGAACTTGATACCAGCCGCTATGCGCTGGCGCCCGATGTTACTGCCTTTGGCCTGCGCATCGAAATGGCGAACAATTCGCTGCCTAATCCCTTCAGTGAAACCGACCTGCGGCTCTATGCCGTTGATGGCGATTCCCTGAGGATGGTGCTCGATGGCCTAGTCGTGGGCGGCAATGGCGGCGAGGGCGATACCAATTGCGCCGGATCCTTCCATACCAGTCGGGTTAGCCTGGCGATGAGCCCGGCCAAACATCATGGCTACCACGACGTAACGGTGGTCGAGCAAATGGATACCGACAATCCGTTGCCCGACAAGGATGGCGAGTGCCAGTCCCATCCCGGCAAGTCCGTGAGCCAAACCTACCGGCTGCGCTATGATGGCAGCCGGTATACGGCTCCTGCGGGGCTCAAAGCCCTGGAGCCGTGAGGACGCCGCTGGCTGCGACTGAAGCAGCGTGGCCTGGTGGTTAATGGCTGGTGTGCCCGAAGCCGAATTTTGGCGGCATTTCGGCACCGAAGTTTAATCGCCGCTGATATAGTGTGTTTCCTGAAGAACGACCCGGCAAATCGGGCGATGAGGCAGGGGTATGCGTCACAGTAATTTCACGGCAATGGCCGCAATGGCGGCCGTCTTGATGATGTCTGGCTGTACGACGAGTGGCGTCGACACCACCAAGACCACCGCCATCCAACCGGCGGCAAAAGACATCGAAACTTCCGATCTGGCGCAAGGCAAGGCGCAGTTTCGCGACGCCAATTACGGCCTTGCCGAGCAGCATTTCCGCAAGGCCGTCGAGTTGAAAGCCGACAATGCCGAGGCCTGGATGGGGCTCGCCGCTTCCTATGATGAACTCGGCCGGTTCGACTTCGCCGACCGTGCCTACGGCCAGCTTTTGAAGGTCGCCGGCCGCAAGCCGCAGATCGTCAACAATATGGGCTATTCGCAACTGCTGCGCGGCAATCGCAAGAAGGCCAAGGCGCTGCTCCTCGAAGCGAAGGCCGGCATGGCCGATCCCACCGTCGTCAACGCCAACCTTGCTCTCTTGAACAAGGGTTGATCTCGCATCCATGGGTCCGGTTTCGGGACACGTGGCATCGACGCTTTGTAAACCTTATCCGCAGGTTGGTCGAACGATCGGCTGAAAACCCGTATCTGAGGGCTGCCGCTAACCTAGAATGCAGCGCAACCGCCGACGCTCGAGAGGCCCTTGCCCGATATGCTGGACTTCAGTTCGCTCCTGCTCGCAGCCGCGCTGTCGGGCATCTGCCTCAGCGTCACCATGTTTGCGATCTGGTTCACCGCGCCCAAGGCAGGCTTCGTGCTGACGGTGGCGTGCGGCATCCTGGTGCTGGTCGCGCATGTGATCCTGTTCTGGCGATACACCAAGGATCCCGATCCGCTGCTCTGCCAGATCGTGCTTGCGCTGCTCAGCCTGGGGTTCCTGATCCTCTGCGTGTCGGCCATGCAATATCTGGGCGTGCCCGGCCACAGACGCGCCGTTGTACCGGCGCTTGCCGCCATGGCTGCCTGTGCCGCCGTGACCTTCCTGGGGCTTGACGGTGTCGGCTTCATTGTCACCTACGCCACGGTGACGGCGCTGCTGTCGGCGATCGGCGCCATGTTCTGGATCAATGGCAGTCACGATCGCCGGATCCTGCTGGTGGTTTCGTTTCTGAGCGGCACCTGCGCTGTGTCGTTTGCGCTTTGCGGCGTGGTTCTACTGACTAAGGGGCAATGGACGCTCGCGGTCGCGCCCGACAACTGGGCCGAACGATTGAATTCCGTCGTGGCGGTCGCCTGCATGACCGGGCTCGGAGCGTTGACGCTCTCCCTCCATCATCTGCAGGCGCAGATCGAGCTCAAGGCCGAGACCATGACCGACCCGCTGACAGGGTTGCTGAACCGCCGGGCATTGACGTCGCTCTACGGCGAACGGAGTTTCGGTCCGTTCATGTCCATCGTCATGTTCGACCTCGACCACTTCAAGCGGACGAACGATGTCTACGGTCACCCGGTAGGGGATCAGGTCCTGTGCCGCTTTGCCGCCGTCATCAAGCGATATGCCAGGACCGGCGTCGACGCCTTTCGCCTGGGCGGCGAAGAGTTCGCAATCGTCATGTCGCGGATGACGGATGAAAAGGCCTACGATCTCGCCAGCAAGATCGGCGTGGCGTTCGGCACCGAAATCGTCCCCACCCAGCTCGGCAAATTGCGCAGCACGGTCAGCGGCGGCATCGGCTTTGGCGAGGCAAGCGGCAGCAGCCTCGACAACGTGCTGGCCGAGGCAGACGCGGCGCTCTATGCCGCCAAACGCGCCGGCCGAAATTGCGTCATCAGCCGCAAGAGGATGGGCAAGGCCGAGCCGATCAAGCCGGCCTTGCGCTCAGCGTAATTATTCCGCGGCCCCCAGATAGTCCGACAGCGGCGGGCACGAGCAGACCAGGTTGCGGTCGCCGGCGACATTGTCGATGCGTGACACCGGAGGCCAGTACTTGGCCGCCGTGTCGGCATCGCCGGCGGGATAGGCCGCCTCCAGGCGCGAGTAGGGATGGTTCCACTGGCCGGCCAGTGCCTCGGCGGCGGTGTGCGGCGCGTTGACCAGCGGATTGTCGGCCAAAGGCCATTCGCCCCTGGCGACTTTTGCTGCCTCTGCCGATATGGCGATCATGGCCTCGCAGAAGCGGTCGAGTTCCCGCTTCGGCTCGGACTCGGTCGGCTCCACCATCAGCGTGCCGGCGACCGGGAACGACATGGTCGGCGCGTGAAAACCATAATCGATCAAGCGCTTGGCGATATCGTCGACACTGATGCCGGCACTCTCCTTGAGCACGCGTGTGTCGAGGATACATTCATGCGCGACGCGATCATGCCTGCCCTTGTAGAGAAGTGGGAAGTGCGGCGCGAGCCGTGTCGCCACGTAGTTGGCCGAGATGATGGCGGTCTCCGTCGCCTGCTTCAGTCCGGCGGCGCCCATCATGCGGATATACATCCAGGTGATCGGCAGGATCGAGGCGCTGCCGAACGGCGCGGCCGACACAGCGTGCGCAGAACCCTCGGTGACATGTCCCGGCAGATAGGGCTCCAGATGCGCCTTGACGCCGATCGGGCCGATGCCCGGGCCACCGCCGCCATGAGGGATGCAGAAAGTCTTGTGCAGGTTCATGTGACAGACGTCGGCGCCGATATCGGCGGGTCGCGCCAAGGCGACCAGGGCGTTGAGGTTGGCGCCATCGAAATAGACCTGGCCGCCATGCTCGTGGATGAGGGCGCAGAGGTGGCGTGCACCTTCCTCGTAGACGCCATGCGTCGAGGGGTAGGTGAACATCAGCGCCGCGAGATTCTTGGAATGCTCATTGGCCTTTGCCCTCATATCGTCCATGTCGATATTGCCGTCCTCCAGGCAGCGCACGACGACAACGCTCATGCCGGCCATCGCCGCACTCGCCGGATTGGTGCCATGCGCGGAGGAGGGGATCAGGCAGACGGTGCGATGGCCTTCGCCGCGTGAGCGGTGATAGGCGCGGATGGCTAGCAGGCCGGCATATTCGCCCTGGCTGCCGGCATTGGGCTGCAGGCTAACGGCGTCGAAGCCCGTGATCTCCGACAGCCATCCTTCCAGTTCGCCGATCATGGCGCGATAGCCGGCAGAGTGTGCGGCCGGTGCGAAGGGATGCAAATTAGCGATTTCAGGCCAGCTTACCGGCATCATTTCCGCCGCCGCGTTGAGCTTCATGGTGCAGGATCCGAGCGGGATCATGCTGCGGTCGAGCGCCAGATCCTTGTCGGCCAGCCGGCGCAGCAAGCGCATCATGTCGGTTTCCGACTTGTTCTCATGGAAGACCGGCTGCGTGAGAAACTCCTTGCCGCGCGGCTTGCCAGGCACGGTGCTGTCGGCCGACGGAGCGGCCTTGGCGCCGAACAGGGCCGCGATCGCATCGAGATCGGCATCGGTCGAGGTCTCATCGAAGCTGATGCCGACATGGTCGGCATCGATGACGCGCAGCAGCAGGCCGGCCTTTTCAGCCGCAGCGGCGATCTGCGCCGCTTTGCCCTTGGTCTTCACGGTCACAGTGTCGAAACGGCTCGCGCCGATCACCGACACGCCTGCCGCTCCGAGGCCGCTTGCCAGACGGTTGGCTAGGGCATGGATGCGCCCGGCAATCGCCTGCAGCCCGGCGGGGCCGTGCCAGATGGCATAGGCGGTCGCCATGTTGGCGAGCAGCGCCTGCGCGGTGCAGATGTTGGAGGTCGCCTTGTCGCGGCGGATATGCTGTTCGCGCGTCTGCAAGGCAAGCCGGTAGCCGGGACGCCCCTTGCTGTCTGTCGACTGGCCGACGAGGCGGCCGGGCATCAACCGCGTTAATTTGTCGGAGACGGCGCAATAGGCGGCGTGCGGCCCGCCAAAGCCCATCGGCACGCCAAAACGCTGCATCGGGCCGACGGCAATGTCCGCGCCAAGTTTGGCCGGCGCATCGGTCAGCGCCAGGCCGAGCGGGTCGGCGATGAAAACGACGATGGCGCCGGTCGCACGCGCCTTGTCGATCGCCGCCTTGTGGTCGCCATAGACGCCAAACGTATCCGGCCAGGAGACGAGCAAAGCAGCGGTGTTGTCGTCGATCGTCTCGCCGTCGATCTCGATGCCGAGCGGCTCGGCGCGGGTACGCACAACGTCCAGCGTCTGCGGGTGTGGCGTGCCGGCAAGTGCGACCTTGGTGCGCTTGTCGCGGTGGTGGCGCAAGGCGATGCCGACAGCTTCAGCCACCGCCGTCGCCTCGTCGAGCAGCGATGCCGATGCCACCGGCAGACCAGTCAATTCAGTGACCAGCGTCTGGAAGTTGAACAGCATTTCGAGCCTGCCCTGGCTGATCTCGGCCTGATAGGGCGTGTAGGCCGTATACCAAGCCGGATTCTCGAACAGGTTGCGCTGGATCACCGGCGGCACATGGACGCCGTGATAGCCGGCGCCGATGAAGCTCTTCAGCACCGTATTCTTGGCCATGGTCGCCGACAATTCGGCCAGCGCTTCCGCTTCGCTGGCCGGTGCGGGCAGGGTCAGCGGCAAGTCGAGGCGGATCGACTGCGGCACGGCTTGGCTGATCAGCGTCTCGACGGACGGAACGCCGATCACGGCAAGCATGGCTCTGACATCGTTGACGCTCGGACCGATATGGCGAGCCGAGAAGGGAGTGAGTGCTGCGGTCATGTCAATACGTCCTGATATCAGCCGATATGAGCTTTGTAGGCGGCCTCATCCATGAGACCCGCGAGCTGGCTTTCGTCGGCAAGCCTCATCTTCCACAGCCAGCCGGCCCCGGTTGCCGCCGAGTTGACCAGTGACGGATCCGACGACAGCGTGCCGTTGGCCTCGGTGATCTCGCCATCGACCGGTGCATAGACATCGGATGCCGCCTTGACGGATTCGACCACGACGGTGGTGTCCCCCTTGGTCAATTTCTTTCCGGTCTCCGGCAGTTCGACGAAGACGAGGTCGCCGAGCTGCTCCTGCGCGTAATCGGTGATGCCGACAGTGGCGACGCCGCCCTCGACGCGGAGCCACTCGTGATCTGATGTGAAATAGGTCGTTGCCATGGAAATCATCCTTTGCGGTAGCGATGCGGTGTGAAGGGCAGGGAACTGATATCGACTGGGATTTTCGTGCCGCGTACGTCGGCGAAGACCCGCGTTCCGGGCTTTGCCAGAGGTGTCGAGACATAGCCCATGGCGACCGGATGGCCGGCCGAGGGGCCGAAACCGCCCGATGTGACCTGGCCGGCCGGATTGCCGTCGGCGTCGAAGAGCGCGGCACCGCCACGCACCGGCTGGCGACCTTCCGGCTTAAGCCCGACCCGCTTTTGCGCGGGGCCTCGTTCCACGGCGGCGCGGAGCGCATCGGCGCCGATGAAAGCGCCGGAAGCGCGGATGTCCTTTGGAATTGCCCACGTCAACGCGGCGCTGGCCGGATCGGTCTCCGGCGTGATGTCCTGGCCATGCAGGCACAGCCCTGCCTCCAGCCGCAGACTGTCGCGGGCGGCCAGGCCGATCCACAGCACGCGTTCATCGCCGAGCAGCTTCGCGACGAGGTCGCGCGCATCGGCTTCCGACAGGCCGATCTCGAAACCGTCCTCGCCGGTATAGCCCGACCGGCTCATGAACCAGTTCTTGCGCGGTTCGACACCATGCATGAACAGCAGCGAGCCGGTCTCGATGCCGGCGCGGGAAAGGGCGGCCCAGGCTTCAGGACCCTGAATGGCCAGGAAGACGCGGTCGAGCGGCTCGATCCTCGCGTCGAAATCCGCCGCAAGTGCACGCAAATGCTTTTCGTCGGCGACGGCGTTGCCTGCGTTGGCGACCACCATGAATCTGCTATCGCCAAGTCTGGTGACGATCAGGTCGTCCAGAATGCCGCCTGCCTCGTTGAGGAAAAAGGACAGTTTGGACTGTGAGATTTGGAGTGCGCCTGCATCCAAGGGGCAAGCGCGGTTGAGCAGCGCAACCGCCTCCGGCCCGCTGACTTCGAACAGCTTCATATGCGAGATGTCGAACAGGCCGGCCTGTTCGCGGGTGTGAAGATGTTCCTTCATGACGCCCGCCGGATAGGTCAGCGGCATCGACCAGCCGGCAAAAGCGCCAAAGCGCGCACCGGCGGCCACATGGATGTCTTCGAGGGGTAGGTGTCTTGTATCGTCGCCCGTCATGTCGTCTCCAGAGTCGCACGCAATCGGTCGCGAATGGCGACCAGTCCGTGCCCCTCTGTCTGAAGCCTGAGAGACTCGCGCAGCCGGAGCTCTGTCAGCGGCGCTTACACCTTCGGCGCGGGGGCAAGCCCCGACTTTCCAGAGTGTCTTTCCCGTCTACGGTTCTTTTGCCTGAGAGATTTCGGGCGATTTCCCCTTCGGCGACAGCTCTCGCTGTTCTCTCCCGCAAACAGGTAGGACTCAGACCCTGAGTCCTCGACGCGCCATCCATAGCTCGCGCGCGACGGCTTGTCACCTGTCAGCGACATCTAAAGCGCGTGCATGCCATTCTTCAAAACTGCGGCACGTTTTTGGGCGGCATGCGTTGGCCGACAAGTCTTCGCTAACCACGCCGTTTGCCGGTTTTTCAAGACACTGCTGATATGTTGGCTTGTATGACGCTTGGGGCCGGCGCTTGGCGACGGCGGACGGGGACGACAAATGGGCGAATTGATCATGAGCGCGCCGGTGGCCGGGCTGACCTCAAAAAGCCGCATCGCCGCGGAGGACGTGGCGATGTTGCGCCATGAAGTGTTCCGCGATGGCGTCGTGACGCGCGGCGAGGCCGAGGCGCTGTTTGCGCTCGATGCAACGGCGAAGGACAAATGCGAGGAATGGCCGCCCTTCTTCGTCGAGGCGGTTACCGACTATATCGTCCACCAGGAAAAGCCGTCGGGCTATATCTCGCAGGACAATGCCGACTGGCTGATCCGCACCATCTCGCGCGATGGCATGGTCGACAGCCGGACCGAGCTCGAATTGCTGGTGCACGTGCTGGAACAGGCGAAATCGTCGCCGGGCCAGCTCTGCGTCTATGCGCTGGAGCAGGTGGCGCATGCCGTCATTGACGGCAAGGGGCCGCTGATGCTCGGCGGCACGCTGGCTCCCGGCCTCATCGCAAGGGCGGAGGTCGAGCTGCTGCGCCGGATCCTCCATGCCCATGGCGGCGACGGCAACATCGCCATCACGCGCGCCGAGGCCGAGGTGCTGTTCAAGATCAACGAGTGCACTGCTCAAGGGCACAACGATCCGTCCTGGAACGAGCTGTTCGTCAAGGCGATCGCCAATTTCGTCATGTGCTCGGCCGGCTACGAAGCACCGACGCGCGATGTGGCGCTGCGCCGCGATGCCTTCCTCGAACATGCCGATCCGGAAATCGGCGGCTTCTTCAGCCGCATGATCTCTGGCGGCCTTGCCGGCATCATGGAAGCCTATCGGTCTCCAGGCGACATCGAGGCCGAGTGGGAAGCCAGGAACAGGGCGGCCGAGGCCCTGGCCCGCCGCGCCGAGACGATCGATGCCGGCGAAGCCGGCTGGCTGATCGAACATATCGGCGTCGACAGGCCTCTTTACGAGAACGAACGCGCGCTGCTGACGCTGATCAAGCACGCCTCACCGGAAATCCATCCGGCGCTGAGGCCGCTGCTCGACAAGGTTGCCTGAGCGGTAGGGGGTTGCCTCGGTCAAAGCCGGGGTTGCCCGATTAGATCTGGTCGACGTCGATGTATATCCTTGCCAAGCCTTCCCTGACGGTCGACATGGCATCGGCGACGCTGATGGCGATGTGGTCGTGCATGAGCCTTGCGGCCCTGTTGGCATCGCGGGCTACCATGGCCCGGGCGATTTCGCTGTGTTCGGTGTAGGTCGTCGACAATCGCCGGTGCTTCTCCACTTCGATCTTGCGAACGAAATGGATGCGCGTGTTGATGCCTTCGAGCATGCGCGCCAGTTCGGAATTACCTGACAGCCTGGCGATGCGGATGTGAAATTCCTCGTCCCTGGCGGTCAGCTCAGTGCTGGAAAATGAGTCGGCGCGCGCCATGGTGAGCGTCCACCAGTCGACGAGCGCGGCAAGCTCCTCATCTGTCGAGCGCTGGATCGCCAGCCTGACGGAGCGCTCCTCGAGCACCGCCCGCACGTCGGAAAGATTGACGATCTCGTCGACATCGAAGCCCCGGCAAAAGAAGCCGCGATTGGTCTGGAAAGTGATGAGTTCTTCTGTGACCAACCGCTGGAGCGCCTCCCGGATCGGGCTGCGGCTGACATTCAACCTGGCGGCAAGCGCCACTTCGTTGATGCGCTCGTTCGGCTTGAAGCGATAGTCCATCGCCATGCCACGGATTTCTTCATAGACACGCGGGCCGGTCTTGATCGGCTTGGATGCCAACGCCGCGCTGTTGTCCTGGTTGCTTTGCCTGGTGGGTCGGGGCATGGCCTCGTCAAGCCTTTGCGGCGCTTGGTTCGGTGAACCGCGCCTGTGTGGGAAGGATACCGTCGAGGGCGATCGGCGCGGTCCGGCCGGCGATCAGATCGGCGATGATACGGGCCGATCCATGCGCCATCGTCCAGCCGATATGGCCGTGCCCGGTGTTCAGCCACAGGTTTCGGATGTCGCGCAGGCCGAGGATCGGCAGGTTGTCGGGCGTCATGGGCCTCAGGCAGGCCCGCATCTCGGCGCGATCATAGGCGATGCCGCGCGGGAACAAGTCCTGCGTGACGCGCTTCATGAAGGCGAAATCCGAAGGCTTGTGGCTGCGATCATAGCCTGCGAATTCCGCGGTGGCGGTCACGCGGATGCGATCGCCCATCGGCGTGATGGCGACGAGGTTGTGCTCATCGATGACAGGGAGTTTTGGAGCCAGCGCCCGATCGACGATGGGAATGGTCAGGGAATATCCCTTGACCGGATAGATCGGCAGACCAAGGCCGATCTTGCGGGCGAGGATCGGGCTTTCCGCGCCCAGACACAGAACGTAGGTGTCGGCCAGAAACTCTCCCTTGTCGGTGACGACCTTGGTGATCGTTTCCTTTCTGCGTTCGATCCCCACGATCCTGGTCCCTGTCAGGATCTTGCCGCCCCTATTTTCGACGATGGCCGCCAGCGCGCGCGTGAACTTGGCGGCGTCGCCGGTTTCGTCGGTCGGACACAATACGCCGCCGGCAATGTTGTCGCGCGACGAAGCCAGCGCCGGCTCGCGGTCAACGATTTCCTGCGCGTCTACGATACGGATCTCCTGGCCGTCGGCTTCCAGCAGGCGCATGTTGGCGATGCCCTTGTCGAGCGCCTGATGGCTGCGGTGGAAATAAAGAATGCCGTCCGACGTCCTGTCGTACGGGATCGCCTCTTCCCTGACGACCGCCTGCAGGACCGATTGGGAATGGACCGCGAGCCGATGCTTGAGCAGGGTGTTGCGACGTGCTTTGGCGGCCGTGCATTGCATGAGGAAGCGCAGCGACCAGCTGTAGAGATGCGGGTCGGTGGAGAGCTTGAAACGAAGCGCCTGGTCTTTCAGGAACAGTGACTTCAGCAGGGTTTTTGGCGCGGCCGGCGATGACCAGACGAAGGAATGGCCGGGCGCGATCATGCCGGCATTTGCCCAGCTTGCCCCTTCGGCCACCTGTGATGCCTGCTCGAGAACGGT
Organism: Mesorhizobium sp. M1066; assembly: GCF_040318635.1. Lineage (NCBI taxonomy): Bacteria > Pseudomonadati > Pseudomonadota > Alphaproteobacteria > Hyphomicrobiales > Phyllobacteriaceae > Mesorhizobium > Mesorhizobium sp. M1066. The sequence goes on along the minus strand of NZ_JAMYMR010000030.1, from coordinate 4,283 downwards.
GACCGTGTGGCCGTCCTTCTGCAACTGATAGGCCGTGGTGATCCCGACAACGCCGCCGCCCAAGATCAATACGCGCATCGCTGTCCCGAATGGTTGTCGTTTCTATTGTCGACAATTCAATAGGAAGACGCTGGTCATTGTCAACGGCGCGTGGGTCGACGATCGATTCACCGTTCAGACAGGACGAAACCCCGGCATTTCTCGGTTCCCAAAATTCGAACGGAGCTCTTGACACGTTTGGCAAAGTTGTCGTTTCTATTGTCGACAATTCTGATTGGCATCAGGAAGGGGACTGCGCCATGGACGCCCCGCTTAGCCGCGCCGACGACACGCTTGTCCTCGACAAGGAACACATTCCCTTCACGACCGACAACGGCATCGGCACCCGCGCCAATCTCGGCCTGCTCGTCCTTCGGACCGACCAGACCATCGAGGATGAATTCCGCTATGCGCTGCCCGCGCGCGACATCGCGCTGTACGAGGCGCGGCTCTACAGCGATGTCGAGATCACGCCTGAAAACCTGATGAAGATGTCGGCCGTCATCCCGGGAACGGTCGGGCTCTTGCCGGACGTCAAGTTCGATGTGATCGGCTTTGCCTGCACTTCGGGAGCGCTGGTTATCGGCGAGGACAAGGTCGCCGAACGCGTTCACGAGGTGCTGCCGGGCGTGCAAGTGACCAACCCGGTGACGGCGGCGCGGGCGGCGCTGAAGGCCCTGGGCGTTTCGCGGATCGCGTTGCTCACCCCTTATTTGGCAAAAATCAATCATTCCCTGCGGGCATCGCTGATGGCGCGGGGATGGATATTCCGGTCATGGGCTCCTTCAACGAGGCGGACGACAATGTCGTTGCACGCATCACGCCGGCATCGGTCAAGCAGGCCATTTTGGAGATCGGCGCGTCGAGCGACTGTGAGGCGGTGTTTGTTTCCTGCACGAGCATGCGCGTTGCCCGCATCATCGAGGACGTCGAGAAGGAACTGGGGAAACCGGTAACCTCGAGCAATCACGCCCTTGCCTGGCACATGCTGCGGCTCGGCGGCATTGGTGAGCAGATTGCCGAAAAGGGCGAACTGTTTCGCCGCTCGCTAGGCTAGCATCTTCAGAGCCGGATTTGCGGTGTGCAGCTCAGATCCCGCCGTACCAGTCGTAGCCATTGTCTTCCCAATAGCCGCCGCGACCGCCGCCGACTGTGGCGAAGCCATCGACCAACTCGATCTTGTAGAGATATTTCGGCATCTTGTAGCCGAGCTGGCGCTCGACGCGAACCCGCAGCGGCGCGCCGTTCTCGACCGGCAGCGGCTTGCCGTTCAGGCCATAGGCGAGGATCGTCTGCGGGTGACGGGCATCGATCAGGTCGATGCTGCCGTAATATTTGATGTCGCCCGACAGGCTGCGGTCGATCGTGTCGAGGCAATGGAACATGACATAGCGCGCCTGTGGTTTGACCACCGCCTGGTCCAGCACCAGCGACAGCGGGGTGCCGGTCCATTTGGCTATGCAGCTCCAGCCTTCGACGCAGTCATGGCGGGTGATCTGGGTGCGGCTCGGCATGTTCTGAAGCTGCTCGCGGCTGAGCGACAGCGGCTTTTCGACGAGACCCGTCACTTCCAGACGCCAGTCGGCGAAATTGTTGGCGAGCAGGCCTTTGTAAACATCGTCATCGGGAGCGGTGACACCGTTCGGCCGCTGCGGCTGGCGTATGTCGGCCTCGGTGAATTCCGGCGCCAGCGCGTCACGTCCGGCAAGCAGGCGCTGTGCCCGGTATGTCAGGTCATTGGCGTTTTCGAGAAAACTGCGCAGGCCGCTGCCAACACCTAGCTGACTGTCGAAGGCGTCGCAGCCCGACAGCATGATGCCGGAGACGCCAAGGCTGGCACCGGTCAGGAATTTGCGGCGGCTGATCTGGAATTTTGCCATGTCAGGCATTCCTCTCGACGGGTTTGTCGTCCTGTGCGGGAGGATCGGTGCGATACCAGCCGGTGATGATCGAGCGCAGTTCGTTGATCGGGCCGGCGGCCAGGATCATCAGGATATGGACGACGAAGAAGGCGACCAGCAGCACCATGACGGTGAAATGGATGGTGCGTGCCGTCTGCCGGCCACCGAGCAGATCGTTGAGGAACGGCAGCACCGAATTCATGCTCGGCGACATGGCCAGACCGGTGATGATCATCAGCGGCAACAGCACGAACAGCACGCCGCCATAGGCCATCTTCTGCAGCGTGTTATATTCGCGCGTGTGGTGGAATTTGAGCTTGGCGTGGTCGACGATGTCTTGCGGCAATCGTTTCAAATCGTCGAGACGTGGCGCGAGATCGCGCCGCAGATGACCGTTCACGGTGCTGGCGACAAACCAGACGATCAACGTCGTGGTGAGTATCCAGGCAAAGAAGAAATGGATGACGCGCGCGGTGCCGAGATCATAGTAGGACGGGATGGTCGCCCAGGACGGAAAGGCGCGGGACGTCTCCTGGCCGGCCGGACCCGACCAGCCGAGCACGCCAGTCGTGTCGAAGCGCTTGCCGAAGATTTCCGTGTAGCCGCGCGGACCCGCGTCGGAATTCTCAGCGCCGATGGCGAAGATGGTGTTGTTGTATTCGAAGCCCGATTCTTTGCCGATATAGAGCTGCGGACGGGCATTGAAGATCTGCAGGCCTGACAGCAGCATGAAGAACAAAGAGATAGCCCATAGCCAATGCGTCAGCCGCGTCCAGCGCGACTGCCGGTAAATCAGCGTTTTGTCGTTCGACGCAGAAGCGCCTGGATCGGCGGCGGATTGGCTTCTGGCAACGGATTCCATCGTCTTTCGTCTCCCGGCCTCGCGGCATGGCCTGCGCGTCCATTGTCCTCCTGATACGTCGCGATCCAAACCGATGTTTCATCCGATCACGGATTTATTACGGACCGCCCAGGCTGACGGCGAGATTGACGGCGGCGGCGACGATAACCGTGTTGAAGAAAAACGACAGAATCGAATGGACAAGCACGACACGACGCATATGCGTTGTCGAGATGTTGGTATCGGCGGTCTGTGCGGTCATGCCGATCACCGTCGAGAAGTACAGGAAGTCCCAGCCCTCCGGCCGTTTGTCGCCCGGAAACAGCAGTCCGCCGACCGGGATTTTCTTCCTGGTCTCGGCATCCACCGCATCGCCGTCCATCCAGTAGACATGGGCATAATGGAGCGCTGCCATGGCATGGATGGTGAACCAGCCGAGCGGGATCGACAGCAGCGCGAAGGTGAGCTCGACGGGATGGCTTCTGTCCTTCTGATTGATCAGCAGAAACAATGAGATAACGGCAACGCCGACGACGACAAGCGTCACAGCGAAGATGACCAGCACCGGCTGGTCCGTGGCACGCGCATTCCTGCTCAGATACCTGCCGGTGAACTTCGGCATCTGGGCGACGACGAGAATGACATAGGCGGCAAAGAACGCGTTGGCGCCGATCGAATAGGCAAGCGGGGCGTGCAGCAGCAACGCCACGAGAAGCGCAAAAACGCCAACGCAGGCCGACACAGCGAACAGCATGTGGCGCTGAATGGGAGACTTCACCGGGGTTTCGGCAGCCATGTCGGTTCCAACCTTGGATGGCGCTCGGTTTCTAGTCTGGTGTGGCGGATTTGAGCGCTCGCCGCAAGATGCGGTCGAGTTCGCCCAGAAACCGCGACCGGTCTTGTGGCGCGAAGCTGGCATTGTAGCCCTTGCTTTCGCCGGTCTCGCGCAGATGCTGCTTCAGGTCACGCATCGCCACCGCCATGCCGATCGTTTCCGGCGTGAAAGGACGCCCCGTGGGTCCAAGCACATGCGCGCCAAGTGCCACCGCGCGGGCGGCCAGCGGAATGTCGGCGGTAATCACGATGTCGTTGGTGCGTGCATTGTCCACGATCCAGTCGTCGGCGGCATCAGCGCCCTTGGAGACCACGACATTGCGGATCATCGGATCGCGCGATGGCCGCAGGCCGCCATTGGAGACGTAGGTGACAACGACGCCATGCCGGTCGGCCACTTTTTCGACCTCGGCCTTGACCGGGCAGGCGTCTGCATCGACGAGAATGGCGGGGAGTTCGCTCATGTTTCTTTTCTCCTCCCATTGTGAACCACGGAGGTCTCGGGCCGGTTAGGCGGCGGCTTGTGGTCCCTCAGTAAATCACGACGCTTCTTATCGATTTGCCCTCATGCATGAGATCGAACCCCTTGTTGATGTCCTCGAGCTTCAGCGTGTGGGTGATCATCGGGTCGATCTGGATCTTGCCGTCCATGTACCAGTCGACGATCT